>JANLUE010000908.1:0-4703 GCA_031363325.1 Gemmataceae bacterium | reverse complement strand
GGAACATCAAGGCGACGGCTGGGCCGCGTGGACTTCGTATCGCGAGCGAGTTCGGCACAGCGACGTGAGACCTCCGCGTCAGCTTGACCAAAACATCCCGCGTGAGCTGGAACGCATCTGCTTGAAACTGCTTGAGTGACGAGCCGGTGCTGAGGATCGTGCCGAAGGGACTGCGGTCGTTCGACGTCCACGACGCCGACTTCTTTCTCGAATTATTGCCCGGCCCGCGCGATCGCGATGGGCTCCCGGACAGCCTCCGATTCTGGAAGACCCGCATCGAGGAACGTGACGCCGACGCGACGTTCGCGGTTGGCCTGATTTGCGGGCCATCGGGGTGCGGCAAGTCGTCGCTGGTCAAGGCGGGCCTGTTGCCACGGCTGTCGGAATCGGTGATCGCCGTCTATGTCGAAGCGACGGCCGCGGAATCGGAAACGCGACTCCTGAACGGCCTGCGGAAACGATGCCCAGGCCTCGCGGACAAATTGAACCTGCACGAAACGCTCGCCGCCCTGCGTCGTGGCCAGGGCGTACCCACGGGTCGAAAAGTCCTCATCGTCTTCGATCAGTTCGAACAATGGTTGCACGCCAAGAAGGAAGAACAGAACACCGAGCTGGTGCAGGCCCTGCGCCAGTGCGATGGCGGTCGGCTGCAATGTATCGTCATGGTTCGCGACGATTTCTGGATGGCCGTCATTCGCTTCATGCGCGAGTTGGAGGTTCGCCTTCTCGAAGGTCAAAACTCCGCTGCGATCGACCTGTTCGATACGGACCATGCGCGCAAGGTGCTCGCCGCGTTCGGCCGGGCTTTTGGCAAGCTGCCGGAGCAAAGCGGGCAACTGAGCAAGGAGCAACGGGAATTTCTGACCCAGGCCGTCGCGGGCCTTGCGAATGAGAGCAAGGTCATCTCGATTCGACTCGCGTTGTTTGCCGAGATGATGAAGGGCAAAGCGTGGACGCCCGCGAGCCTGAAGGAAGTCGGCGGGACGGAAGGGGTCGGCGTCGCGTTTCTCGAAGAGACGTTCAGCGCGGCCACCGCGCCGCCGGAACGACGCTACCATCAGCGGGCGGCACGGGGGGTTCTGAAAGCGCTGCTGCCGGAATCCGGCTCGGACATCAAAGGACACATGCGCTCGCACGCCGAGCTGCTGGAGGCGTCCGGCTACACACGTCGACCAACGGACTTCGACGATCTCCTGAGCATTCTCGACAGCGAGATTCGGCTCATCACGCCGACCGACCCCGAGGGCGAGGGCCAGGAACATGCTTCGACAGCGCTGCCCGGCCAGAAATATTACCAACTCACGCACGACTATCTGGTGCACTCGTTGCGCGACTGGTTGAATCGCAAACAGAAGGAAACTCGCCGCGGTCGTGCCGAGTTGCTGTTGGCGGATCGGGCCAGCGTCTGGAATGCCCGACCCGAAAACCGGCAACTGCCGTCGCTCTGGCAATGGCTGAGCGTGCGCTGGCTGACGGAGCGGAAGAACTGGTCTCCGTCCGAACAGGCGATGATGCGTCGAGCGACGCACTTCCATGCGTTTCGCGGTGGCGTGTTGGTCGCGTGCTTGCTCATCCTGGCGCTGCTCGGCTGGGAGGGCAACGGCCGACTCAAAGCCCGAACGCTTCGCGACCGATTGCTCGAAGCTTCGACTAGCGAAGCACCGGCGATCGTGCAAGAAATGGCCCCCTATCGCCGCTGGGTCGATCCGCTGTTGCGCGAGTCCTACGACCGGGCGACGGAACAGAACGACGCCCGCAAGCAACTGCACGCGAGCATCGCGCTGTTGCCCGTCGATGCCACCCAGGCGACGTATCTCCTCGAACGATTGCTCACGAGCGATCCGCAAGAGTTGAAGGTGATTCGCGACGTGTTGGCCGATCGAGCGGGCGAACTGACCGATCGACTCTGGGTGGTGCTCGAGAACCCTCAGACCGATCGTGACCGACGGTTGCGGGCGGCCAGTGCGTTGGCCGCGTTCGCGCCCGAAAACGAACGCTGGGTCCGTGTGACGAACGACGTGGCCGCGATCTTGATGATTCAGAAACCGTTCGCGATCGCGGCATGGACGGACACCTTGAAGGGCGCGGGACGGTGGTTGATCCCACCTCTGGCCAGATTCCTGGTCGACGAGAACCGAAGCATCGTCGAACGCGGCTTGATCGCCAGCGTTTATGGTGAGATCGCGCGTGAAGTGCCTGACGCCTACGCGCGCCTGGAGAGCCAGTTGGCCGAGCCGCGCGGGCCCGACGCGACGGCCTACGCCAAGAAACAGGCTAGCCTTGGCGTGGCGTTACTCATCATGGGGCACGGCGAGAAAGTCTGGCCACTCCTGAAACATAGTTCCGACCCAACCGTGCGAAGTTTTCTGATCGATCGACTCGCACCCGGCGGCGTCGATCCGAAAGTACTGATCGCACGCCTGAGTGCGGAGACCGAAGTGTCGATTCGGCGGGCGATCCTGCAGAGCCTCGGCGAGTATGGCCTGGACCGTATGTCGCCTGCCGAACGCCGAAATACTCTCCCGCAACTCGCCGAACTTTATCGAAACGACCCCGACCCGGGCATCCACGCGGCCGCCGAGTTACTCGCGCGTCAGTGGGGGGCCTTGGCACAGTTGAGGTCGATCGACGCGTCATTCACCACCTGGAAAGTCGAAGGCCAACGGCGTTGGTACCTCAACCGCCAGGGCCAAACGATGGTCGTCATCCCGAAACCAGGTGAGTTCTGGATGGGCGGCGACAAAGAAGGAGTGGGTGAGCAACGCCATCGGCGCGTCATCGACCGAAGCTTCGCGATCGCCTCCAAAGAAGTGACGATTGACCAATTCCGCCAGTTCCGCGAGGAGCATCCGTACAACCGGTGGTTCGCCCGCACGGGGGATTGCCCGGCCATCAACGTCCTGTGGTACGATGCGGCCGCGTACTGCAACTGGCTGAGCGAACGGGAAGGTCTCCCGAAAGAACAGTGGTGCTACCTGCCGAACGCGGAGGGCCGCTACGCCGAAGGCATGACGACGGCCCCCGACTACCTGAAGCGGACGGGCTACCGGTTGCCGACCGAGGCCGAGTGGGAATACGCGTGTCGGGCCGGTGCCGCGACGGAATACTCGTTCGGCGAGTCGGTCGAGTTGCTCGGCAAGTACGGCTGGTACGATGGATCCTCGATCGGGACCGGTCATCCCGTGGGATCGCGTCGCCCGAACGATCTTGGCTTGTTCGATCTGCACGGCAACGTCTGGGAGTGGTGCCAGGACATCTTTCGGGCTTATCCCAAAGACCCATTGATCCTCGACGACGTGAAGAGCCCGCCCGCGCGCGACATGATCGGCCACGTCTTGCGCGGCGGCTCGTTCAACAACCCGCCCACGCTCTCGCGTTCCGCCAACCGCAACAACTTCGGCCCCGCGACCCAGGACGACGCCATCGGAGTTCGGCCGGCCCGGACCGTGGTTCCTTAGTGCGTGCGGAAACGATGACTTTGCGAATGCGGATCTGGCTACACCGAAACCTCGCCCGTTTGGCCGAGCGAGCTCTGGTAGCGCTCACCCACCGGCCGAACGACATCGTCCACGAACTCGTCGACCTGTTCGGGTGCCCGGCCGACGTACCGAGATGGTTCCAGTTCCCTGGCCACGTCGATTTGCGCGAATGCCGGCTCGCGCCGCAGTCGTTCGATCAAGTCGCGGCTCGACATCGCGCCAGCCTTGATGCCAGCCGTCACGGCGTGGCTGTGTTGGCGAACGATTTCGTGGACCGCCTGGCGATCGGCCCCGGCTGAGACGGCGGCCATCATCAAGTTTTCCGTCGCCATGTACGGCAGATAATCGTTGACCCCCCGTGCGACGACTTCGCGGTTCACGACGAGCCCGCTCGCCAAATTCAGCGCCAGTTTCAGGCAGGCATCGGCCGCGAGGAACGCTTGCGGAATGTAGATTCGCCGCGGCGCGCTGTCGTCGAGCGTGCGCTCGAACCATTGGGTGGCGGTCGTGTCGGCGGCCATCGACGGTAGGCCCATGAGGTAGCGGGCGAGGCCGCACATGCGTTCGGCCCGCATCGGGTTTCGCTTGTACGCCATCGCCGACGAACCGATCTGGTTCGCTTCGAACGGCTCGTCGACTTCCTGTCGATGCGCGAGCAGTCGCAAGTCGGTCCCCCATTTGTGCAAAGTCTGCCCGAGTCCGGCCAGCGCTTCGATCACGAACGAATCGACCTTGCGCGAATACGTTTGTCCCGTGACGGCGTAGACTTCGGCGAAGCCAGCTTTCTTGGCGACAAGCCGATCAAGTTCGCGGACCTTGGCGTGATCCCCGTTGAACAACGCCAGGAAGCTCGCCTGCGTGCCAGTCGTCCCCTTGGCGCCGCGGAACTTCAGGCCATCTCGGCGGCGTTCGAGTTCTTCGAGATCGAGGACGAGATCATAGCACCACAGGCAGGCCCGTTTGCCGACCGTCGTGAGCTGAGCCGGCTGGAAGTGCGTGAACCCGAGCGTCGGCTCGGCCCGCCATTGCGTGGCGAATTTCGCGAGGGCGTCGATGGTCGAGGCGACCTTGCCGCACAGGTCCGCCAGTGCCTCGCGCATCAAGATCAGGTCGGTGTTGTCGGTGACGTAACACGATGTGGCCCCGAGGTGGACGATGTCGCGCGCGAGCGGGGCTACATCTCCGAGTGCGTGAACGTGGGCCATCACGTCGTGGCGGAACTGG
>JANLUE010000904.1:0-3878 GCA_031363325.1 Gemmataceae bacterium | reverse complement strand
AAGGGGCGGGTGTTCTACACCGCCTGGGGTCACGACGAACGCACGTGGGCCCACGAAGGCTTCACGAACCTCGTTGAACGCGGCATTCGCTGGGCGTGCGGCGGCGACGACCCCGCGACCGTGCCGGCCTTCCACGACCAGCCCGCGATGGTCGGGCCCACCAAAGTAACGAAGCCGTTCGAGTTCGTGCCCGCGAAGGTGCCGTTCTACCCGCCGAGCAAGACCTGGGGCGTGAACGCCGAGCCCATGAAACAGATGCAGAAGCCGCTTCCGCCCGCGGAATCGATGAAGCACTATCAGTACCCGGCCGGCCTGGAATTGAAACTGTTCGCCAGTGAGCCGAACTTCGGCGGCAAGCCGATCGCGATGAACTGGGACGAACGTGGCCGACTCTGGGTCTGCGTCACCGTTGACTATCCGAATGATCTGCAACCCGAAGGCGAGGGCCGCGACAAGATCGTAATCTGCGAGGACACCGATGGCGACGGAGTTGCCGACAAATACACGACCTTCGCCGACAAGCTCAGCATTCCGACGAGCATTTCCTTCGCGCATGGCGGGGTCGTCGTGCATCAAGCCCCGCACACGTTGTTCCTGAAGGACTCGAAGGGGGACGGCAAGGCCGACGTTCGCACGGTCTTGTTCACCGGCTGGGGCACGCGCGACACGCACGCAGGGCCGAGCAATCTGCGCTACGGACCGGACGGCTGGTACTACGGCATGGTCGGCTATAGCGGGTTCGATGGCACAGTGGCTGGCGAACGACTTCGCTTCGGCCAGGGCTTCTATCGCTTCAAGCTCGAAGAGAAGTCGGGCGAAGTGAAGTGTTCCAAGCTCGAATTCCTGCGCGGAACGAACAACAACTCGTGGGGCGTTGGCTTCAGCGAGGACGGGCTCCTGTTCGGCTCGACGGCGAACGGCTGTGTGAGTGTCTATCTGCCGATCGCGAATCGGTACTACGAGAAAGTTCGCGGCTGGTCGTCGAGCGTTTTGCAAAGCATCGCGTTCAGCAACGAGATTCACCCGATCACGGACAAGGTTCGCCAGGTCGACTGGCACAACGGCTTCACTGCGGCGGCCGGCCACGCGTTGTACACCGCCCGGGCGTTTCCGAAGGAATACTGGAATCGCACCGCGTTCGTCTCCGAACCCACGGGGCACCTGACTGCCACGATGGTCCTGCAAAAGTACGGCACCGATTTTCAGGCCCGCTACGGCTGGAACCTCGTCGCCGGCGATGAGGAATGGATCTCGCCGATCGTCGCCGAAGTCGGGCCGGACGGCGGCATGTGGCTGATCGACTGGTACGCGTTCATCGTGCAGCACAACCCGACCCCGGTCGGCTTCACGACGGGCAAGGGGGCCGCTTACGAGACGGAACTACGCGACAAGAAGCACGGCCGGATCTATCGCCTCGTGCCCAAGGATAATTCGGCGAAGCCGTTTACGCTCGCCTGCGCGACCGACGAACAGCTCGTCGCGGCCCTGGCGAACTCGAACATGCTCTGGCGACAACATGCCCAGCGATTGTTGACCGAGAAGAAAGCGAACGTCGAAGCCGCGTTGGCCAAACTGGTCGCGGACCAATCGGTCGACGAAGTTGGCTTGAATGTCGGGGCGATCCACGCGCTCTGGACCTTGAAGGCAATCGGCCTTCAACTTGGTGGGGTCGAGGCGATCCTGGTCGGAATGAAGCATCCGTCGCCGGCGGTGCGTCGAGCGGCCATCAACTCTTTGCCGGAGATTGTTTCGGCCGAGGCGATGCCTATTGACGATGCGGACCCCCTGGTTCGGCTGGCCGCCCTGTTGAAGGTTGCGGAACTGGAGCCGAACCCGGCCGTGGGTCCACGCCTCGCCAACGCCCTGTTGCGGCCGGAAAACCTCGACGATCGCTGGCTGCCCGACGCCTTGACGGCCGCAGCGGCGACCAACGATCTCGGCTTCCTCTCCGCCGTCGCGTCGAAGCCCCTTTCGGCGAAGGCGCGCAACATCGTCTCGATCATCGCTGAACACACGGCCCGCCGCGCTCCGGCGACCGGAATCGACGTCCTGGTCGCCGCGTTGCAGTCGGCCGATCCCGGCACGGCCGAGACGATCGTCGCGGCGCTCGCCAAGGGCTGGCCCAAGGGGAAGACGACGAACCTATCGGCCGAGACCGAGAAGCAATTGACCGGCCTGATGTCCAAGTTGCCGGCCGGGTCGAAGGGGCAACTCGTCCGGCTCGCGTCGGCCTGGGGGAGCAACGCGTTTGACAAGTTCGCGGCCGAGATTTCCGCCTCGCTCATCGAAGCGATCGCCAACGAGAAGGCGACGGACGATCAACGCATCGCGGCCGCCCGGCAACTGGCCGAGTTCCGTTCGTCCGATGGCAAGACGGCGGAATCGATCCTGGAATTGATTTCGCCGCGCGTGTCGCCGGCCCTGGCGACCGGGCTGATCGAAGCGGTCGGTTCGAGCACGGCCCCCGAGGTCGGCCCGAGCATCGCCAAGCTGTACGCGGCCTGGCCGCCGTCGGCCCGCCAAGCGGCGCTCCGCGTGTTGCTTGCCCGACCCGATTCGACGCGAGCCTTGCTCGACGCCGCTGAAAAAGGGACCATCCCCGTCGGTGAGTTGGCGCTCGATCAGAAACAGGCGCTCGCGTCGCACAACGATCGGGCCATCGCCCGGCGCGCGAAGACCTTGCTCGAGAAGGGCGGCGGGTTGCCGAACGCCGATCGTCAGAAGGTGATCGAGGAACTGTTGCCGCTCACCAAGAAGGAAGGCGACGCGATCGCGGGCAAGGAGATGTACAAGAAGCATTGCTCGGCCTGCCATCAACATTCCGGCGAAGGCACCAAGATCGGCCCCGATATGACCGGTATGGCCGTGCATCCGAAAGAAGAGCTGCTCGTCCACATCATGGACCCGAGCCGGTCCGTCGAAGGCAACTTCCGTCTCTACAAGGTCACGACGCTCGCCGGCAAGACGCTGTCCGGAATGCTCGCCTCGGAGACGAAGACCAGCATCGAATTGATCGACACGCTCGCCAAGCGAACGGTCGTGTTGCGTGAGGACATCGACACGCTCGAAGCGACCACGAAGTCTTTGATGCCGGACGGCTTCGAGAAACAGATGAACGCGACGGAGCTAACGAACGTACTCGCGTTCCTGACCAAGCGCGGCAAGTACCTGCCGATCCCGCTCGACAAGGCCGCAACGATCGCGAGCACAAAGGGCATGTTCTACGACACGGAGGCCGCCGTCGAACGCCTGATCTTCAGCGACTGGAAGCCGAAGACGTTCGAGGGCGTGCCGTTCGTCCTGGTCGACCCGACCGGCGATCGACCGAACATGATCCTGTTGCACAGTACGTCGGGCAAGGTGGCCGAGAAGATGCCGAAGTCGGTCGCAATCACTGTCAACGCGCCGGCCAAGACGATTCACATCCTCGGGGGCATCAGCGGTTGGGGTTATCCGTACGGCCCGAAGGGCTCGACTTCGATGATCGTGAAGTTGACCTACGACGACGGCAAGACGGAAGAGCACCCCCTGAAGAACGGCGAACACCTCGCCGACTACATCCGCCGCGTCGATGTCCCCGGCTCGAAGTTCGCGTTCAGCTTGAACGGTCGCCAGGTTCGCTACCTGACCGTGACGCCGATGCGCCCGAATGTGATCAAACAAATCGAGTTCGTCAAAGGCGGCGACATCACGGCCCCGGTGGTCGTCGCGGTAACGGTGGAAGGGAAAGAGTGAGTTAGCTATCGTCCTTCAGGTTGATAAAGTCACCGCGTCCCAGGGTAGCCCGCTGCGCGGACAACCCTGGGCTGGGGGATGTAACGCCTTCGGCGTAGAATCCGAAAAGCGTGTCTTTACGCCGAAGGCGTTACATCCCCCAG
>JANLUE010000894.1:0-2765 GCA_031363325.1 Gemmataceae bacterium | reverse complement strand
CCCGTCGGCGAGCGCGTGCCCCAGACAATTTTCACGACCGCCTTGCCCGGCCGACCGTTGGCGAGCCACTGCCGGTAGTCGTTCCATCGTTGTACGTCGGCGAGCATCTTGCCGGCCGGTTCGTGTAGGGCGAGGTACGCGTCGATGTGTTGCTTCAGGCGTTCTTCCGGGAGCGGCGCGATCGCGGCCAGCGAAGCGATGCGTTCGTAGTGGAACTGATCTTCAATTTCGCGAACGTCCGCACGTATCGCGACGGCGAGCGTGTTCGCTCCAGCGGTTTCGAGCAAACCCTTCACGGCCGTCGAGTTCGCGAACGCGTGCAATCCTTCGTAGGCGTCCGCGAAGCGGAAATCCTGTCTGGCCCGACCGATCGCCCAGTCGCGCAGACGTGACGGAGCTTCTTGGCGAAAGGTCTTCTCCAGATTCTCGAGGCCCGACGGCCGCTGGTTGTTCCAGGCGGGCAGATGTTCCGGCCATGCTTGCAGCATCTCGGCGGCGCGGGTCACTTCGGCCCGGCCCATGCGCGCTTTGAACTCGAGAGCGAACCGCGTCCATTCGTCGGCGCGTGGGTCCGCCGATTTGCCCGGCACGATCCGTTCGACCACCTTCTCGACGATGCGATCGACCGGCTTCTCGACGATCTTTTCAACGATGCGATCGACTGGCTTTTCGACAATCTTCTCGACGGTTTTCTCGACGACGCGATCGACCGGCTTCTCGACCACGCGGGCCGCGCCGGTCACGTAGTGCGTCTCGGTCACGCGTTGATCCCAGGTGCGGTCCAACTCCGTGGCGTAGAGGTAAGCGCCAACGCCGGCGAGGAAGAGCGTCGCCCACGGGAACCAGACCGCCCAGCGCGAGCGACGCCGTTCCGGCTCCGAATGCACCGCCGGCTCGGGCGGTGGTGCGAGCGCCGTACTTCGATCGATCGCTTGCGAGACCCGGACCGGGTCGATCGTTCGCGTGGGCGGGCTCGCCTTGACGATGTGATCGGGCACCGGGTCGGGGAGCGTGGATTTCGGTTTGTCCGCAACCTTAACGACGATTTCCGGTTTCGGAGCGGGGGCCGGTTCCATTTCGTACTTGTGCCGATCGTCGATGCCCTGCCACGGCCCACCCATCAGTAAGTTCATCGAGGCATCGACCGAGCCGACGACTTCGATCTGTTCTTCTTGTTGTTGCTTTTGTTCGCGATGTTCCGGCGTCGCTTGACCCTCGGCCCAGGGCCCGCCACGGGCGAGCACGTCCCAGGCGGGCTCGTGCCATTCCTCCAACTCGGGGACTTCGACGACCGGCTCGTGTCGCCAACGGTCCCAGTCGATGGCCGCGACCGCGTCGGCCAGGACCTCGGCCCGCTCCCGGAGTTGTTCGAGCGTCTCGTCGCGTTCCGCGTCCGACATGCGGTCCACATCGAGCCCGACGAGGATCAGAATCTCGCTGCCGATCTGACCAGTCGGTTCGTCGTTGATGTTCAGGCGAATGGCGAGATAGTCTTCGCCCTCGATCTCTTCGACGTTCTCTTCGGTATCGCGGGCCCGGCCCACGTAATGGGCGGCCAGGTCCGCATCGACCCCGCGACCCGGCGGGGCCAAATAACGAGGCCCATGCCCGGCGGCGAACGGCGTTTCGGCGATCAACACGGGACTGCGCATGGCCGAACCTCTTTCCACCCGCGGTCATCGAGTGGTTCCGCCCCATACCTTGGCCGGCCCGACGCGCCAAGGCGAACCGGGCAATTTGCGCCATGTACGAATTGCAATCGCAACCCGAACCGTGGTACAAAGGCGTCGCGTCAACCAGGATCGGTGCCCACGACCCCGTGAGGATCACGGATGCGAACCACCCTTTACTTGATTCGGCATGCGGCCACGCCGGCGAATTTGCTCAACCCGGCCAAGCTCCAGGGCCGCCGCACCGATCCGGACCTGGCGCCACTGGGCTTGCGTCAAGCGGCCGCCACTCGGGATTTCCTGGCGATTCGCGCGATCGACGCCGTCTACTCGTCGCCGCTCGGCCGGGCACTACGGACGGCCGAGATTATCGCTGAACCGCACGGGCTCGACCCGGTCGTCGTGCCCGAACTCACGGAGTGCGACGTCGGCGACTGGGAGGGGCGAAGCTGGGAGGAAGTGAAGGCCGCCGACCCGGAGAACTACGCCCGCTATCACGCCGACCCATCGCTACACGGCTACCGGGGGGGCGAAAACTTTCGCCAGGTCCACGACCGGGCGGCCCATGCGATCGAGGCGATCTTGGCCCATCACGCGGGGTCGGCCATCGTGGTCGTGTCGCATCACATCGTGAATCGCACGTATCTGGCCGGTGTGCTTGGACTTGGCCCCGCCCGAGCGCGGGCCGTTTCACTGGAGAATTGCGGCATCTCGATCGTCCAGCGCGAGGCGGGCAAGACCGCCGTCTCGACCCTCAACGCCGCGTTCCATTTGCAAGGTGTCTCGGTCTGAGTCTCGCCACGGAAGAGGCGACCTACTTGCAAACTGCGCCACGGATCGACACGGATGAAACACGGATAAGAGAAATCAGGACATTTTCTACGCGTGTTTGATCGGTGATACTCCGCCACGGATTCTTGAAATCTGCACCACGAATCAACGCGGACACGAGAGCGTCCCGATGTCTCCTATCCGTGTTTCATCCGTGAGAATCCATGGCGATTTTTTGGGGAACTGAATCCGTGGTCACCCCAGCCGGCTTGCGGAATCTCGATCGTCCAGCGCGAGGCGGGCAAGACCGCCGTCTCGACCCTC
>JANLUE010000886.1:0-2243 GCA_031363325.1 Gemmataceae bacterium | reverse complement strand
ATCAGCGACCGCGTCCGGAAGACCGACGCGCTCAAGACACTGGCAACCTGGATCGATCGGGTGGTGACGGCCAACCGGATCGAGGACATCGACATCTTGGGCCGCAAGTGAGCCAGCCGGCGAAGTGTCAGGGCATGCGCGAACAGAGCGAGTACGCGTCTTTGGGCTCGACCCGATCGCCTTGGCGACGATTGACGTGATCTCGAATGGATGATTCAACGACCACTTGCCCGAACGACAAGTTCGTATTCCTTGCGTCCGAGCCGAATCTCAAATTCCGTGGCGGTCGTCACGGTGATCCCTCGCGCCGACTGCCGTAGACTCCATCTGGCCGAGAGTCCGTAGGATGTGCCTATGCGCGACGAACTAGCCAAACAGGTCTACCCGGTGCTTCAGCACGGGCTGAAGCTGAAGGCCAAGCTGGACCGGGGCGAACGGCCGAACTTGCACGCCGAACAGGCCGAACTCAAGCGCCTGCTCGGCTCGCACAGCCAGCCGTCCCCCTGGGGGACCGGGCAGAATCTCTCGGTCACGACCGGCATCGAGACGGGTCGGTTCCTCGGCGTGCGCTACGCCATGACCTGCTGGCTGGACGAGTTGTTCATCAACTCGGCCTGGAGCCGGGAGTGGGACGAGAACAAGCTCGAACTCGCCCTGTTTCAGCGGCAGGATCGCTTCTGGTTGTTCTGGGAACAGGCGGCCCAAGCCGAGACGACGCCGGAATCGGCGGATGCGGTTGAGGCATTCCTGATGTGCGTGCTGCTCGGTTTCCGCGGCAAGCGGGCCGAGGACGAGCCGGGGGTGTTCCGCGAATGGGTCTCGGCGGCCCGCGCCCGGGCGGGCAAGGGCTACGGCAAGGAACTGCCAGCGATCCCCGAAATCGCCCCAACCTCCAACGTGCCCGTTCTCGACGGCGTCGAAGGTTATCGCCGGATGGCGAAGGCCCTTGGCCTGACGGTTCTGATCGCTATTTTCGTCGTGACGTTCTTGATTGTTTTGTGGATTGGCAAGAACACATGAAAATCTTGAAGTGGATCGGTAGCCTCTTCCTGCCGATGTTTTCGCGGCCACGCGTCAGTCCGGGCGTGGTCTGGTTCCTGCATTTGCTCCTGGTCGCGGGGATCGCGGTCGGGCTGTATTTCTTGCAGTCGAAGACGCAGTACTTCGATCGCTTGATCGGTTACGGCCCGGTCTGGTTCCGGCCGTTCTGGCTGCCGGCCCTGTTTCTGCTCGCGTATTTCGTCGCCTGGCAGATCTGGTGGGTGCTGAAACTGCTTCGGCCGGAAGCGATCGAAAGCTACTTCCCGGATCTCGACGACGCCTGGAACCAGGTGCTCGAATCGTTGAACAAGGCGGGAATCGGCATCGGCGATACGGCCGTCTATCTCGTGTTCGGCCGAGTTGTCGGGGCCGACGAGGCAATGTTCCAGAGCGTACCGGGCGGCTTGGCCGTAACTGGTGCGACTCCGACCGGGTCGGCCGTTCGCGCTTTCGCCAATCGCGACGCCATCTTTGTGACGTGCCCCGGCGCGAGCATGCTCGGAAATCCGGGCCAGGTTCAACAGGTCGCGGCCCCCGGCGGCGGGATGTCACTGACCGAATCGATCGGCGCGAACGCCGGGATGCTCGGCGCGTCGATTGGAATTGGCGCTTCGGTTGGTATGAGCGCCGGCGCGGCGGGCGGCGATGTGAATCGAGTGCAGAACATCATCCGCGCCGCCCGCGATCAAAACCGGTCACTGTCGGACGCCGAACGAAACGAGATTCGCCGACTTTCGGAAGGGGGCGGGGCTCAACAGGCCGCGCCGAAAGGTGGCGGTACGACCGCGACCCTGATGCAGGACCCGGCCGAGGTCGAGTACCGCCAGATGCGCCTGACGCACTTGTGCGGGCTCATCGCTCGAAGCCGTTGGCCGTTGTGTCCGATCAACGGCGCGATCGTCTACGTCTCGGTCGAGGATTGCGAGAAAGAGGAAGTCGCGCAACAGATCGGCCTGATCGCCCGGCAAGACGTGCGCACGGCCGAAGACTCAATGCGCCTGCAATTCCCGGTGTTCTCGCTGATCGGTGGGCTCGAAACGCTTCCCGGCGGGCCCGAGTTCCTGCTCAAGTTCGCCGCCGATCGCAAGGGCCAGCGCCTTGGCAAGGGCTTCCCGCTATCGCCGGATTCGCCGCCGGAGGCTGTTGGCACGCAGGCCGAGTCGGCCGCCCAGTGGGTGTTCCACAGCCTGCTACCCTACTGG
>JANLUE010000839.1:0-2521 GCA_031363325.1 Gemmataceae bacterium | reverse complement strand
GTCGCTCCGAGTCGCGTCACGCCCGGCGTACCGAACGATCTCGACGCGATCTGCCTGAAGTGCCTGGAAAAAGACCCCGCCCGGCGCTACGGCAGCGCGGAGGCGATGGCGGACGATCTCGGTCGTTTTCTGGCCGGCCGGCCAATTCTGGCGCGGCCCGCCGGCTCGATCGAAGTCGCGGGCAAATGGGTTCGACGGCACCCGGCCATCGCGGGGCTCGCGTTTGGGCTGGTCGCGGTGATCGTCGCGTCGTTCGCGCTGGTCACGTGGAAATGGCTCGACGCCATCGAGCAAAAGCACATCGCCGACGCGAGTTTGCTCGCCGAGCAAGATGCGCGAACCGCCGAGTCGCAAGCGCGAACCGGCGAGACGCGGGCCCTCGCGGCTGCGCTCCGCGAACGCGATGGCGGCTGGGTCAGCCTGTTGGGCGCGCAACTCGCGCGGGCCAACGCGGACATGGAATCGAACTACGTCGGCCAGGCACCGGCCATCCTGGAAAACACCCCGATCCCACCGCGCGGGTGGGAACATCGCTACCTGAGCGCGGAGGTCGATCGACGTCGAGCGATCTGGAAGGAGGCAGACATCATGGGCCTCGCGGGCGGGGGCGAGTCCGACTTTCTGGCCAGCTTGCACGGGCTGCGGAACGCGCGAATCGTCATCTGGGACACGACCGTCGGCAAGCCCGCCCGGACCATTCCGAGTCCGCTCGCGACGACCGTTCGGATCACCTATGAGGCGACCAATCAGCTATTTGCTGTTTGTGGCGGTGCGGATGGGAATCACGGTGCCGTCGCTCTCTTCGATGCGCGCACCGGCGAACGCAAGTTGCTCGTGACCGACCTGCCGGCACCGGTCAACGACGTCGCGATCAGCCCGGACGGCCTGCGCCTGGCGTGCGCGGGCTGCACGCCGGCGCTGGACGGGGTCGCCGTTCTCGATGCGAAAACCGGAGCGATCGTGCACTCGTTGGCCGGCCACACGTCGGTCGCGCGCTCGGTGGCGTTCAACCCCGGTGGCGATCGTGTGACTGTGGAATACGATGGCGGGGCGATCAAGTACTGGGACGCGGCCGCGGGCAAGCTCGTCGCCAATCTGGCGCGCGGCATCAAGAGCAGCGGCAACGGGCCGATCACATATGGCCCCCAGGGCCGATGGCTCGGGTTCGTCGGTGCCGACAATCAAGTCACTGTTTCGGACCCCGGTTCGGGCCAAATCTATTTCACGATGCGCGGGCACCGACAACCGGTCGGGGCGCTCGCCGGCGTGCCGTATACGAATCGCCTCGCCACCGGAGACCAGGGGGGAACCATCAAGGTTTGGGACGTTGCGTTCAAAATCGAAGTCGCCAACCTGAGTTCGTCGTTCATCAACGTTCGCTGGCTGGCGTTCTTCGATGGCGGCCGACGACTGGCCGCCGTCGACGCGCTGCGACAACACATCGAAGTCTGGAACCTGACGCCGACTCCCGCGCTGCTCGGCACTGTCCCGGCGAATCATTCGTTGCTGGCCGCGTGTGAAAATCGAATCGCCTATTCGAGTAGCGATCATCGCGTCGCCATCCGCGACCTTGGCACGAAGGTTGAAACGGTTCTTCAAACGGGTTTGACCGTTCCGCAGCTCACTCCGTCTGCTCTCGCGATCCGTGCCGACGGCCAGCGCCTCGCGTGGGGCGGTGAACGCACCGTTCGCATGTGGGAGATTCCGTCCGGCAAGGAAATCGCCAACTTCGCGGGCCGTCGAAACGAGGCTCTGGTTTTTCACCCCGACGGCAAGCGATTGATCGGCGCGGACGAGTTCGAGGTCAAGATCTGGGACATCGCGAGCGCGACGGTCGTCCAGCGAATACCGCAACGTTGCAACTTGCTCGCAATCAGCCCGGATGGGACGCACCTCGCGTGTGGTACCGCGACAATCGAAGTGAAAAACTCGAAAGGCAACGTGACCGGCTCGCTCGATGTATGGAACCTCGCGACCAATGAGCGAACGCAATTGCTCCAGGGATATGCCGGCCACGTGAAGTCGATCGCGTTTCGGCCCGATGGCAAGGAACTCGCTGCGGCCGGTCGCGATAGCACGATCCGAATCTGGTCGGTCGCCGACTGGAGCCTCCGGCTTCAATTGCCCGGACACGTGAATGGAACGCGCGCGCTCGCGTACCATCCGGACGGTCGACGCCTCGTCAGCGGCGGCAACGACAAGATGTTGCGAATCTGGGACGTGGAAACCGGCCGCGAGTTGCTGACCCTCGGCGGACACACGGAGCAACTCACCGGCCTCGCCTTCCACCGGTACCGCGACTCCCTTCTTTCGACCGACGCCGGGGGGCGGATTCGGGTGTGGAGTGCGGAGCGGTAACGGATTCGGTGCAGCGTTCCGTGGGACAGGTTGAAAACCCAGCGCGTTCAAGAACTTCGGGCGGTCGTAAGTCGTTGTCGAGGGTCAACTTCTATCTTAGCAGCTGACGCTCGTACTCTGATCTGGGACGGACCCCCATGTCGACCGCTGACTTCGATGTTCA
>JANLUE010000838.1:0-2250 GCA_031363325.1 Gemmataceae bacterium | reverse complement strand
TTGGGGTGGGGGGTTGTGGGGGGCTTGTATCGATCGCGGGGTTTTTTTGGTTTTGGGTCGGGGGCCCGCCCCCCCACGATTCCAGGACGAGACTTACGCGTTCGCCGCCTTGAAATACTTGCCAGCGTTCTTCGTGTCGATCGTCTTCTCGCCCGGCTTCCAGTTGGCCGGGCACACTTCGCCGTGTTGCTCGAAGAAGGTCAACGCGTCGATCATGCGGATCGCTTCGTCGATGTTGCGGCCGAGCGGCAGGTCGTTGATCAACGAGTGACGGAGAATGCCGGTCTTGTCGATCAGGAACGTGCCGCGCAGGGCGACTCCGCCATCGACGAGTACCCCATAGTCCTGGCTGATCGACTTGGTGATGTCCGAGACGAGGGGGTACTTCAGGCCACCGAGCCCGCCGTCGGCCCGTGCCGTCCGGATCCAGGCGAGGTGGCTGAACTTGCTGTCGACCGAACAGCCGAGCACTTCGGCCCCGCGCTTGCGAAACTCTTCGGCCTTTTCCGAGAACGCGATGATCTCGGTCGGGCAGACGAAGGTGAAGTCGAGCGGGTAGAAGAACAGGACGACGTATTTGCCGCGATAGTCGGAGAGCGAGACGGTTTTGAATTCCTCGCCGACAACGGCATCGGCCGTGAATTCGGGGGCGGGTTTGGTCACGAACGCCGGCATGCGCGGAGACTCCAGAAGTTTCGGGGTGAATACCGGTGAGAGTATTCGGGCCGGCGCGGGGATTCAAGAATTCGCCAGCCGTCGAAGGGAGCCTCGCTCGATTGGACTCAACGGCCTTCGCTCGCTTGTTGCTGAATCGCCTCGGCCGCCCGGTGCCGCTTGAGCGCCCACGTGATGCCGAAGCTCAACACACCGGCGACCGCCAGGATCACGATGGCTTGCAACAGCTTCCAGGCGTTTTCGGCGACGACATTTTTCGTCGCCGATTTCCGGGGTGAGGTGATCTCGGCCCAGTCGAGGGCCGGCATCGTCGCACGGTGTCGGCCGGTGTCGCCGACCGGGACGTAGTTCTTCCACGGCTCGAGCGCGGCCATCGCATCTTCCATCGAACCGATTCGGTTCGCCGGGTCTTTCGCCATCAGCCGCGTGACGACGGCGCTCAATTCACTTGGCACATCTTTGCGGACTTCGTGAACGGGCCGGGCCTTCCGGGCCTGGTGCGAGACCAACTTGTGCGTGATGGAACCTTCGAACGGCGGCCGGCCCGTCAGCAAGGTGTGGAGCGTCGCGCCGAGTGAGTAGATATCAGCCCGGTGATCGACCGTGCTACCCCGCGCCTGCTCGGGGGCCACGAAGTCGGGGGTACAACGCACGGCACCGGCATCCAGTTCGTCCGTCAACTTATCGTCGCGATCGCCGTGAAAGCGGGCCAGCCCCAGGTCGAGGACTTTGACTGTGCCGACCGAATCGACGAGCAAGTTCGCTGGCTTCACATCGCGGTGAATCAACCCGAGCGAATGGGCGTGCCCGAGCCCGGCGGCCGCCTGAATCGCGTAGCGAACCGCATCGCCGATCGGCAAACGGCCACGCTCGCGCAACAGTTGGCCCAGATCTTTGCCGGGAACGAACTCCATCACCAGGAAGTGATACCCGTCGGCCTCGCGGACGTCGTACGCTCGAACCACGTTCGGATGGTCGACCACGGCCAACGCCCGCGCCTCGCGGTAGAAGCGTTCGAGCGCCGAGACATCATCGGAAGCTTCGTCGGGCAGGACTTTCAGCGCGACGCGCCGGCGCATGGCGACGTGCTCGGCCAGGAACACGCGACCCATGCCGCCGCGACCGAGCGGCTTGAGGATCGCGTAGGCCCCGAGGCGCGCCGGCACGGCGCGCGGCACCGGGCCGGCGACCAACAGGTCCGTGCCGCTGCTTGGGCCATCGGCCGCCGCAGGCATGATTTTCCTCGGGAAAGTTCAACCGACAGATATGGAGTCACGCGAGCATAGAACGCAAACGATTGCGCGGACGGAATCGGTCGCGCCGGTCGCGCGGCCTGGGCCAAACAGCCGGGCGCAAGATTCACGCCGCACGAGAGTCGTGGGACTTGTAGTGTGAGATGGGTTACCCGCCGTGAACGGCGGGCCGAATACGGCTTCGCCGAAACCGCCGTGAACGGCGGTCCCCTTGGGATTCAACGATCCGTCCCAACTCGCGACGGGCGCGCACGAGCGATACCCGCCGTGAACGGCGGGCCGAATACGGCTTCGCCGAAACCGCCGTGAACGGCGGTGCCCT
>JANLUE010000772.1:0-2251 GCA_031363325.1 Gemmataceae bacterium | reverse complement strand
GTTCGGGTTTGAGGGACTCGTCGGTTCCAGCCCGAAGATGCAGGACCTGATCACGCGCGTGAAGTCGTTCGCCCCGACGCGGGCCACGGTCCTGATCCTCGGCGAAAATGGCACGGGCAAGGAACTGGTCGCCAAGGCGCTGCACACGAATAGCCCCCGAAAAAACAAGCCGTTCGTGGCAATGAATTGTGCCGCCCTGAACGAGAACTTGCTCGACGACGAAATGTTCGGGCACGAGGCCGGCGCGTTCACCGGGGCCGACAAACTTCGCAAGGGTCGTTTCGAGTACGCGAACGGCGGCACCTTGTTCCTCGACGAAGTTGGCGACATGCCGCTGCCGCTCCAGGCGAAGTTGCTCCGCGTGTTGGAGAATGGCGAAGTCAGCCGCATCGGCTCGAACGAGACGATCAAGGTCGACGTTCGCCTGATCGCGGCCACGAACCGCGACCTCGAAGCGATGATTAAGGAAGGGAAGTTTCGCCAGGACCTGTACTATCGGTTGCGCGTGGGCCTCGTTCGGATCCCGCCCTTGCGCGAGCGTGGCAAGGACGTCGTGCTTCTGACGATGCAGTTCGTAACGGAGTTCGCCGAACGTTACGGCAAGAAGCCGCCGATCGTGTCGAACGCCGTCTGGGCCGCGTTTCGGACGTACCCGTGGCCCGGCAACGTGCGCGAGCTTCGCAATCAACTCGAAAGCATGGTCATCCAGGACCTGGACGGCGTGCTCGACTTGAACGACATGCAGGAAAATGACCCCCTCCGGGTGGCGGGCGAATCGGCCGCGGCGGGGTCGGATCAATTGGTTGGCCGACCGCTCAGCGAGGTCGAACGGTTCTACTCGGAGCGGGCGCTCGAGTTGACGAACGGCAATCGCGAAGAGGCGGCCAGGATGCTTGGTATCGGCGAACGGACGCTGTACCGGCAGATTCAGGAATGGAAGCTCCAGGACAAGATCAAAGCCGCCCTGGCGGCCGCGGACGGCGACATCCCCAAAGCGGCCAAGGCCCTGGGAATGACGGCCGACGCTCTCGAAAAGAAGCTAAGAAAGCTTGGGCAGCGGGCGGAGGAAGAGTGAAGGCCGCGACAATTCATCGGCCTTCGGATTCGCTGTTCGAATTGCCCTGGAACGCCCGAATCACGCAACTATTGTCGAGTTCGCCGAACCCTTGCGCGACGAGGCTGCTCAACAGCCTTTCGTGCTCGGTCGAGAGTGGCAATTCCGCGCCCGCTTTCTGACCCGCCTCCAGAATCAATCGCACGTCCTTCCAGTGTTGCGCCAACCTGGCTTCGGGCGCGAAGTCGCCGACGATCATCCGGGGGCCCTTCGAGTCCATCGCTCGCGAATAGGCCGCACCGCTTCGCAAGATCTCGAGCACCGTAGTTTGGTCGAAGCCACAAGCTTTCGCGAACGCCAAGCCTTCGGCGAGTCCGGCCCGGTTCAGCCCAAGCACCAAGTTGACGACCAACTTCACGCGAGCACCGCTTCCCCACGGGCCAACGAAAAACGACTGCTTCGCGAATGTGCGGAACAGTTCTTCGCACGCCGCGTACGATTCGCGTTGACCCCCGACGGTCACGACCGATTCGCCGCGACGAACGAGTTCGCTCGAACCCGTGATTGTCGCGTCGAGGTAGTCCGTTCCGATCGCCGCGAGCCGAGTTCCAAGCTCGGCCGTACGATCCGGGTCGCCAGTGGTCGTGTCGATCACGCGTGCGCCCGGCAGGAGTTCCCAGGCTTGCCGAATCACGTCTTCGACGCTGTCGCTGTTCGGCAAACTCAGGACGACAAGGCGGGTTCGTTCGAAGACAGGACGTAGAGAGTCCACCGCTTCGCCAACGAACTCTTGCCGCGCTTCGGGCCGAAGGTCGAAGCCGATCACGTGGTGGCCCGCGGCCACGAATCGGTCGGCGAGCGCGCGGCCCATGAGGCCGAGGCCCACGAGGCCAATCGTCATTGCAGGCCCTTCAGGAAGCGAATGCATTCGCTCTCGCCGGCCGAGGTCCAACCTTCGGCCATGACCTTGATGAGGCGTTGGATCAGGGCCTTGTTCCCTTTCAGGCCGGCCAGGGCGGCGCCGTTTTTGCGAACCAGATTGACGTAAAGCTCGGCCACGTCGTCCGCGTCCGAATTGTATTGGTCGTCGAGCTTCTCGAAGACCGCGAGCACGGTCTCGGGTTTCTCGGCGAGGAGCGCCTTGGCCAGCCCCTCTTCGTCCATGTTGAGCGTCTTGACGTTGGTCGCGCCGACGCG
>JANLUE010000738.1:0-2578 GCA_031363325.1 Gemmataceae bacterium | reverse complement strand
GCCCGCGACCCCCGGGTCGTGCCGCATCTGGCACCGCGACCGTTCGTCGCGATCCTGGCCGATTCGGACGGCCATGCCCTGCCGACGCCGCGCTACGTGGACCTGGCCGATGTGCCCAATACGATCGTGACGCGGGCCCTCGAACCGAACGAACGCTGGCGTCGCCTGGGGCGAGCCTACCCAGAGTTGGTCTAGCCCGGCCGTCTTGAACGGATCATCATGACGTACTTCGCTGCCGTCCGACACCCCTGGCCGAACCTCGCGTTCCTCGTGCCGATTCTCGGTGTCTACGAGATCGGCGTCGCCCGCTACGCCGGCCCGAACGGCGAGTCCCTGCGCGCAGGCATCGATCTGTGGTTTCGCAAGTTCCTGGCCGATGCCGGGGGCTACCCGCCGCTTGTGATCCCTGCCGTGGTGATCGGGCTGCTCGCGC
This sequence comes from Gemmataceae bacterium, assembly GCA_031363325.1. Taxonomy (GTDB): domain Bacteria; phylum Planctomycetota; class Planctomycetia; order Gemmatales; family Gemmataceae; genus SIAJ01. The sequence goes on along the minus strand of JANLUE010000738.1, from coordinate 2,145 downwards.
TCTGGGCCGCGTGGAACTGGAAGGAACGACCCGAAAATGTGTTCTTGCCGATCTTCGGCATCGCTCTGGAAGGCGTCGTGTTCGGGCTTGGCCTGTGGGCCCTGTGCCTGAACGGCCCGGCCCTCGTGGATCGCATCGGCCTCCAGACCGCGGCGGTCGCCAGTCCGGATGCCCAGGTCATCACGTACTTCGGCGTCGGGCTTTACGAGGAAGTTCTGTTTCGATTGATCGGTTTCCTGTGGCTCGTTCGAGTTTTACAGGTGGCCTTGTTTCCCGGAGCGCTCGCACGACCACTCGGCCTCGCCCTCTCGGCCGTCGGCTTCGCGCTGGCCCATCACTTCGTGCAAACCGACCCCTTCGTGCCGAGCGTGTTCCTGATCCGAACGATGATCGGCCTGTACTGCGGATTGCTCCTCTGGTGGCGTGGCCTCGGCGTCGCGGTCGGGGCACACGTTGTCTACGACGTGGTCGTAGGTTTGCCGCGAGGCTAATCGAAAGGAATGTTAGCTTGTGAAGTGCAGAAACGAAAACGGCCCCAGGGAAACCCCGGGGCCGGCCGGTGACTGTCGCCCAATCAGTCACGTGGCATAAGTAATGTACGCGAGCGGAGCCCTCGACTTCAAGCATAAAGTCGGAATTTTTTGCCTAATTTTCCAACGTCGATTCTGCGTCAAAACAATTCCGTCAACGGACGGCCATCGTCCATCAAGTGGAACGGCCGACCTTCCCGATCGACGGCGTGCAAGTCTTCGATGCCCATCGCATGAAACACTGTCCGGGCAATATGTTCCGGCGCGACCGGACTTTGATCCGGGTACTCGGCCCGTTTGTCGCTCGTCCCAAAAACCTGTCCCCCGCGAATCCCGCCGCCCGCCACCAGGACGGACTGGCAAGCTGTCCAGTGATCGCGGCCGGCCCCATTCGGGCCTCCCGAGCGGGGATCGCCAATCTTTGGTCGCCGCCCCATTTCGCTCGACACGAGTACGAGCGTTGAATCGAGCAGGCCCCGCGAATGGAGATCGTCCAGCAGGGCCGCGAATGGGCGATCGAACTCGGGAAGCAAGCGATCCTTCAGGCAGTTGAAGTTGTTCCCGTGGGTATCCCAGCCGCCGCCGCTCTTGCAGAGCCTGTCGAGTTCCTTGTCTTCCTTCCAGAAGACGGTGACGAAGGGCACCTCGGCCTCGACGAGTCGGCGGGCGAGGAGCATCGACATGGCGTTGATGCCCGGGCCGTAGCGGTCGCGAACCGCGATGGGCTCGGCCCGCAGATCGAATGCGGCCTTGGTTTGCCTCGCGGCGAGCAACGCAAACGCCTTCTTCTGATGGGCCGAGTAGTCGCGCGTCGTCGAATCGACTCGGCGCTGGGCTTCGTCAATCGCCCGCAATAGGCTGCGGCGGTCGAACAATCGATCGGCCGGGAGGTCGCCGCTCAGGGCGAGTGCGGGGGCCGCGAAGTCCAGGGGTCGATTGCGCGAACCATCCACGAACACGGGATCATACTCGATGCCGAGCCGCGCGCCGAACTGGCCGGGTCGGGTGTACTCCGGCGCCCCTTCTTTCTGGGGCAGGGTGATCGTCGAAGGAAGGTGCGGATGCGGCCGTTTCAACGCGACCACGGAAGCCATTGATGGCCAGTCGGTCGCGTACGGCACGCGGGCGTTTAGAAGTTGATGGAACGTCCGGTCCGGGGCGTGGCCGGTCAGGTTGTAGTAATAGCCGGCGTGATGATCACCCGTCCCGCGACGATGGTCGCCGAGCGAGCGAACGATCGCGAGGTGATGGGCCTGCTTCGCCAGAAGTGGCAAATGTTCGCACAGGCGAACGCCGGGCGCCGATGTCGCGATTGTCTGAAAGGAACCGCGATACTCGACCGGGGCGTCCGGCTTCATGTCCCAGGTATCGATGTGCGACGCGCCGCCGCTGAGCCAAATAAAGATCGTGGACTTGGCCCGACCGACGTTCGAACTCGCGGCCGCCCGCCCGGCCAGATCGTAGCCGAAGTAACTCAGCCCGCCGGCCACCAAAAACGATCGCCGCGAACAGTATGGCACGTGCATGCCGGGTAGCCTTGCGAGTGGACGCGAATGGGCGACCCCGGCCTCGAAGCCATCGGCCGGGGCTAGCTGCTTGTCGCCGAAGCGGCTCC
>JANLUE010000730.1:0-1405 GCA_031363325.1 Gemmataceae bacterium | reverse complement strand
CGGGCCCACGGTCGATCGGCGGGCGGCACGTACACGAGACCGAGTTTCCGCCAGCGCATCACGATTCGCTCGGGACTTTGCTGTAGGCCTTCGCACTGATGGCCGTGATTTCGCCCGTCGGGCCTTTGACAATTTTGTCCGCCGGCACGTTACGAGTCACCACCGCGCCGGCACCAATGATACAATCCTCGCCAATGGTCACATTGTTGCCGAGCGTCGCGTTCACGCCGAAGAAACCATGTTCGCCAATATTGCAGAACCCGGAAATCACGACGTGCGACGAGATGAAACAATGATCGCCGATCACACTGTGATGACCGATGTGATTGCCGCTCCACAACACGACGTTGTTGCCGACCTTCACAAATGGCTGAATCACATTGTTCTCGAAAACGAAGCAATGTTCGCCCATTTCGACGTTTCGCCACACGAATGCCCGGGGGCTAATGTACGACGCCGGTCGATAACCAAGGTCCTTGGCCTGGCGATAGAGTCGTGCTCGCAGTCGATTGAGTTGCGTGTACACGGTGGCCGCGTAAAACCAGTGCGACGCCGTGTCGAATTGGGCCGACAGGTCTTCGAAGGCGACGACCGGCACGCCGAACAGTTCGGTTCGCTTCAGATAGGCCCGTTCGACCGCGAACGCAACGACTTCGTACTCCGAATCGTGGGTGAAGTACTCGTACGCGACTTCGGCGAACGCACTATCGCCGATCAGGATGAGTCTGCGGTCCTTCGACATGTCGCGGTCCTCACGGCCGAACGATCAGGATGTCTTCACGACGATTCGCCATCGGCAAGTCGAATGCTTGCGGAACGATATACGCATCAAACCCGGACGAGCGAGCCCTGGCAACCAGCGACAAGATCACCGCATCGTCCATTTTCGAACGCTCGAGCACGTTGAACTCGACCGTTGGTAAGTCGGTCGTTTTCATGAATTCTTGATGGAATCGTTGGCCATTCTCGGAGGCGAAGAATCGCTTTCTTTTGCTCGCGTTGGGCAAGTCACCAAGCAATAGCTGACCCCCCGGTGCGAGCAATTCCAGGCAGGAGTCCAGAAAGTCGAAGATCGACGATTCAACGAACACATATTGCAAGACGGAGTAGACGAGGATCGCTTGCACGCGGCCCACGTATTCGGTCAGATCGCATTCTTTTGGAAATCGACCGGGGCATTTTCGCAAGAACGGCTCATCCTTCAGGTGCGCCAACATTTCAGGCGAGTCGCACATCACCAGTTCATGTTCGCGGGCGCGGCAGCGGTGGATCAGCAATTGCGGCAATTCGCTGCAGCCGCAGCCGATATCCAACACGATGTCGCCGTGGCCATTGATGTTTGTCAGTTTTTCACAGATATCGCGAAAGATCATATGTTCATGGCCCGCCCGATACTCGTCGGGGA
>JANLUE010000674.1:0-12842 GCA_031363325.1 Gemmataceae bacterium | reverse complement strand
AGTCCTGCTCGCGGAGCGCCAGCCCGAAGTCGGCCACGAACGGCCGATCGCTCCCGTCCAACAAAATGTTGCCGGGCTTGATGTCCCGGTGCACGAGGCCTTTCTTGTGGGCGTAGTGAATCGCCTCGGCAATCGTGGCGACCAATTCGGCCGCGTGCCCCGGCGTCGGCCGATCGTCCCGGATTCGCTGGGCCAGGGTTCGACCGTCGATGAACTTCGAGACGAAGAAACACGGGAACTCGTCGGTCCGGCCCGCATCGTAAACGGGCACGATGTGCGGATGATCGAGGTTCGCGACCGTGCGGGCCTCGGTCAGATAGGCCTCGGCCTGCATTCGGGACAAGCAATGCGGGTGCGGCACCTTGATCGCGACGGGCCGTTGCAACTGTTCGTCGTGGGCCAGGAAGACGAGCCCGAAGCCCCCGTGCCCAAGGATCCGCTCGACCCGATAACGCCCGATGTGCGTCGGGACGGTCGAACTCGCGGGCCCTTCGGGATCAAACGCACCGGTTTGTTCCGGGTCGGACATGGCGCATCCAGCAGTGCAATCGGGGCCGATATTCTATGGTCGCCGAGGTTCCGAGCGCAGTAGCACCACTCGAAGCTTGAACCTATTGCTGGACTCATTCTGCATTTTTGGTTCGCTGCGCGCGAACGGGGCATTCGTCGGGCTCGCGTTGCCTACAGGGGCAGTATTCGAACCCGAAGTTTCCGTTGTTCAACGACCACGATCGCCCCGGCGGCGAGGTCCGAATCGTGTTGGCGCAGGGCGGCGATTACAGCCGGCCCCATCTGCTCCGGCAAGACGTTCGGGCCTCGCACTTGCAAAACGCTTGGCCCGGTTGCATTGGTTAGCGCGAGGATGGTTCCAAAGTCCAGGTCGTGGGTGAACACGACGTACCCGTTCGCGAGTGCCCACGTCATGATCTCCGAGTCTTCCGCGCGCGGGTCGCCGACGGTCGACCAGTGGACGGCGGACCATCCGTGCGAGGCCAGTTCCTCAGTCCATTCCGCGGAAAGGTTCATGTCGACAAGGAGTTGGACACTCATTGAACGATCAACTCTTCTTCACGTTCTTCGAGCCGCCAGGCGGCGTATGACATCGCCGCATCCAGGTCTTCGGCTTCCAGATACGGGTACGCCTGAAGAATGCGCTCTCGCGATTGGCCAGTTGCCATTAAACCCAGGATCGTACCGACCGTGACTCGAAGCCCGCGAATGCACGGCTTGCCGCCCATGACGGCTGGATTGAGGGTAATGCGTTCGATTTGCATGAAATTCAATCCTCTCCAATTCGCATTCGATTCGGCCAGCCATCACGGTACTTGATCGCGACGGGCCGTTGCAACTGTTCGTCGTGGGCCAGGAAGACGAGCCCGAAGCCCCTGTGCCCGAGAATCCGCTCGACCCGATAGCGCCCGATGTGCGGGTCCTTCGGGATCAAACGCACCGGTTTGTTCCGGGTCGGACATGGCAAATCCAGCGGTGCGATGGGGACCGACATTCTATGGTCGCCGAGGTTCACAGTGCAGTAGCATCACCCGAAGCGTGATCCCTTTTGCTGGACTCATTCCGCATGTGGGGGGCGGGCATCTACTCTTGCCCGACCCGAGATGATCGGCCCTCTGCGACATCGACCCATTGAAACGGACGGACTTCGAGGTCGTCGTTGAAATGGGCAATCGGTCGGTAATCTAACTCAATTCATCCAACCGTGAGAAATCGACATGACACAGACGCATTGCCGGTGGGGAATCCTGGGCACGGCCAAGATCGCCCGCAAGAATTGGAAGGCCCTGCGCATGGCCGGGAACGCAGCCCTGGTCGGCGTCGGCAGTCGATCGGCCGAGCGGGCCAATGAGTTCATCGCGGCCTGCCAGGCCGACGTGCCATTTTCACAAGCCCCGACCGGCTGTACGTACGACGAACTTCTGAATCGTTCGGACGTGGATGCGGTCTATGTGCCATTGCCGACGGGCATTCGCCGCGAGTGGGTCATCAAGGCGGCTGAGGCGGGCAAGCACGTGCTCTGCGAGAAGCCGTGCGGGCCGACGGCCGGCGACCTCGAAGCGATGCTGGCCGCGTGTCGGAAGAACCACGTGCAGTTCATGGACGGCGTCATGTTCATGCACGGGGCCCGCTTGCCGTTGATGCGCCAGGTGCTCGACGATGGCACCTCGGTCGGCGAGGTTCGACGAATCGCGTCGCAGTTCACCTTCGCGGCCGCCCCCGAGTTCCTGACGACCAACATCCGCGTTGACGATTCGCTCGAACCGCTCGGCTGCCTCGGCGACCTCGGCTGGTACAACCTGCGTTTCTCGTTGTGGGCGATGAAGTACCAGATGCCCCAGGCCGTGACCGGGCGCATCATCGCCGAACACGGTTCCGTGCCGACCGAGTTCTCCGGCGAACTTCATTTTGCCGGCGGCGCGTCGGCCGCGTTCTACTGTTCGTTCCGAACCGAAGCACAACAGTGGGCGCACATCAGCGGCACGAAGGGATGGCTGTATCTCGCCGACTTCGTGTTGCCCTGGCACGGTCACGCGTCGGCGTTCGAAGCGAACACGCCCGTGTTTCACGTGAACGGCTGCACCTATCACATGGAGTCGCACCCGAAGCGACACGCGGCCCGCGAGTACAGCGATGGCGACCCGACGGCCCAGGAAGCGAACATGATGCGGACGTTCTCGAACCTCGTGTTCTCGGGCCAACGCGACGAATCGTGGGGCGCGATCGCACTCCAAACTCAACGCGTGCTGGACGCGTGCCTGGCGAGCGCTCGGGCCGGAGGGCGGTCGGTTCAGATTGAGCGCTAATCCTTGCCGAACACTAAATCTGGAACGGAACGGGGCTTGAACTGGCAAAACCTCGAAGTTGGCCGAGACGCTCGTTCGCCGCGCGGCGGCGAACGAGCGGACTACGGGAAGAAAAGCGGAACCGGTCTCGCAATAGCTCGTCGTTGCGCCGCGGTGCGGCGGGAAGTGCATTCGCCGCGGAACGGCGAACGAGCGTGCTTCTTGAAGCAATTGCTTCACCTCGCCATTCGATCGAGCGCCACCTTCGCGGACTTCGTCACCGGCGCGTCCGCCAACCCGCCAGCCAGTCCGGATAACACTTCGCGGGCCGGCTTGGTGGCGATCAATTCGAGGACTTGAACCGCCCGACGCTCGCGCAACTCGTTCGGTGGCACTTGGCGGATGTAGTTGGCCAACAGTTCTTGGCGGGCCTTGCGACCCTCGTCGGATGTCGATGTTCCGTCGCGCAATAGGGATATCGCTCGCCAACCGGCCTCGCGAAGTGACTTCACGGCCGCCACGCGTTTGCGGAATTCGTTCGCATCCAGTTCGACGACGGCCGTTCGCAACTGCTCGAGGTCCGAGGACTTGACGGCGGGCGGAAGGCGATCTCGCAGGAGTGTTACGGCCATCACCGGGTCGTCGAGCAACTGCCATTGCGCTCGATAGGCCGATACAGCGTCGCCCCGGAGTTCCGCCCACGGATCGGCCGATTTCTTCAACTCCGTCGGTCGTAGCGACCACAGTAGAACCTCGGGACCGGCCGATGTGAGAAGCGATTTGCCATCGGGGCCAAATTGAAGATCGTGCACCCAGGCCTCGTTGTCCGACAGGCGAAGCAACTCGACTCCGGTCGCGACTTCGATGATCGCGACCCCCCAACCGGTGCTGCACGCGAGCCAGTCGCCCGTGTGTGAGAATCGCACGGACCAACACTCGGGCCGCGTCTCGATTGTCCGGAGCAATTCGCCGGTGGAGCCATCGCGAATGGCGATGGCCCCGTTGCGATGGACGGTCGCCAATTGTCGGCCGTCACCCGAAATCGAAACTCCGTTGATCGACGACTCTTTGCCATCGGCGTCAAGAAATGCCGACTTGCTGTGAACTCGAATCGTTTTGCCGGAGGACAATTCCCGCCAGTTCAACCCGTTCTTTTCGTCGCACTCAATCACGGTTCGCCCATCCGGAGTGAAGACACAGGTATCGCTCGGCCAGCCGTAGCCCGTCCAGAGGTCGAGGCCAGTTCGCAGGTCCCACGCTCGATACTGGGCACCTTGCGATTCGACGTTGGTGAGCAGCCAACGCCCTTCAGGATCGATGCGCGCCAGCATCAATGACTTCGGCGCATGTTTGCCACCGAGCCGAATCGTTGGCTCCGGCCTCCAGGTTTCCGTGCTCCAGGCGTGAACGACCCCGGCGGTATTGATCGCACGCAAGCGTCGACCGTCTCGACTGAACTCGGCCGACAACCAGCCCGTTCCCTCCGTCTGTAGGTTTGCGATGAAACGGCCGTTGGCGCCCCAAATGTCGAAGCGGCCTTCGGCGTCTGCGATCGCGAAGTTGGAGCCGGACGGTGCCACGGCGAGTCGGCCCCAACCGTAGCCGGGCGGAATTTCGGACTGGCGATTCGTCGCCAGGTCCCAGCGTCGAATCACGCCACTTTGACCGGACGCGATGAGCGTCTTGCCGTCGGCACTGACCGTCAGACTCGTAACCCACGCGTGATAGTCGAATTCGGCGACGACCTTGCCCGTCGTCAAATCGAGCCGCAAGATTCGGCCGTCCATTCGGCCCGCGAACAGTTCCCGGTTCTCCGGTCCGAACGCGAAAACGCCAGCCGCCGACGACGTATCCGTGTCCGGCTTCGCAATCGCGATTCGTTTTCGTTCTTCGCCAGTGGCCGCATCCCAAATCGCAATCGCTCGTGGCCCCGGTGTTCCGACAACGAGCTTGCCATCCGGCGACAGTTGCGCGTACCAAAGAAGTTCACCATCTTGAAGCGAGACGGCAAATCGACTTCGTTCCTTGCCCGTCGCCACGTTGCCGATCGTTAGTACCTGTGACTTGCGATCGTTGTGAGTCCCCGGTTCAGCGTCGCGCGTCAGAAACGATTTGCCATCGGCCGATACGAAGTGAAAGTACTGCCCGGCGGGCGCGGTAACGCGACGCTTCTCTTTGCCGGTAGCTGGATCGTAGACCGCCAGGTTTCGGCCGTACCGAAGAAGCAATTCGTTGTTCGGCGTGTACTGAATCGCGCAAAGTGAGTCGGCCGGCTTTCCAACATTGGTTGAGCCACGAGCCGGACCTTCGCCGAGGGCCCGCACAATGCGGCCGGTGTTCGCGTCGCGAAGTCGCACGGAACAGTCGAAGGTGGCCGCCTCCGCAAGCCAGCGCCCGTCGGCCGAAAACGTGATGCCCTTCGTCGGCAAGTTCTTGTTTGGCGGGTCGTAGTCGCGTACCGTGTACTTTCGACCGCCATCCTCCAGGTTCCAGACGACCAGGAGTTCCGACCAGGCCGATGCCGCCAGCTTACCATCGGGCGTAACGATTGTGTCATGCGCCGCGCCCGGGTGACGATACCGCAACGACCCAAATCGAGCGATCGCTCCGGGTGGCAGCGGTGGTTCGAGTGAATCGATGCGCCCTCCCTTGAGTTGGACGATGGGGGCTGATTCGCAATGGGCGATCCCGACGATTGCAAGAAGCGCGGCCAGGATGCGTGTCGCCATGATGCCCTCGTCGAACCGATCGCTCGTTCGAGTGTAAACAACTTCGCCTTGGGTTGCGTGACAGGGCTCAACTCTCCGCTCGCGCTTTCTTGACTTGGTGCCGTTCGACGGCTTCCTCGACCGAATGCGATTCCGTGACCGATTCGTCCTTGTGGGCGAGTTCGACGAGCTTGCAATAGTGGGTGTGCAGGGTTCGTAGTTCCTGTTCGGTCAGGTTCTCCGCGTTGATGAGCCGATTACTCGCCCCATGAACGGCCGCGACCAGTTCGTTCAATTTCAAATGGATCGCCCGCGAGTCGTTGTTCTGCGCGCGCTGGATGAGGAAAACCATCAGAAATGTGACGATCGTCGTCCCCGTATTGATGACGAGTTGCCACGTATCCGAGTAGTGGAAGATCGGCCCCGTCAGCAGCCAGCCGAGGATGATCAGGGCCGCCAGCGTGAACGCGGCCGTCGAACCGGACCAGTCGGTGGCGTACCGGGCGAGCCGCGCGAAGAAGCCTTCGCGGTGCGGGTTGGGAAGGTGGGACATGATCGATCACCGTTTCGGGCGGGCGATGAAGAGCGGGATCACATGGGCCGACAGTTCGTGCGGAAAATCGGCGAGGCCGTTCTCCGTCCCGCGTTCCCGCAGGGTCGCTAGCGAAAACTGAGTGAAGCCGCGATGCTGACGAGTCCAGTCTCCTTCGCTCAAGATCGCGATGATGTCCTTGGCGTTCCGATCTTCGCCGGAGTGCCGCGACGTCGCCGGGCGTCGGCCAACGCGCGAACGTCGGTCCAGGCCAAGCACAAGTCCGTCGACTCGAAGCCGCGATGGTTCACATAGTCGGTTACGACTTCGCGGTCGATCCAGCCCGAGCAATTTTCGCAGATGAGGCGGTTGGCCCATCCACGATGAGACAGGCTCCATTGTTTGACACAACGGCTCGAGCCGGGCGTAACATGTCGTCCGTCGGCGGGTGCCATGCGTATACTCCCCCAGTGCCCACAAGTCTCACTATCGCGCCGAGGCCCGTCATCATGACGTCCCGATTCCTCGCTTGCCTTCTGGTTTTCGCCGCCGGCTCCGCGTTCGCGCGGGAGGGCTCGCCAACTCCCTCCGCCGCCGACGTTCAGGCGTTGCTTCAGAAGTTTCAGGCCGAACGCGCCGAAGCGGTCGAGAAGAAGTTCCCGGCCAATAGCCTCGACCGGGCCGACGAACAGGCCAAGCGGGCCGACGAATTGCTGAAGTCCGGCAACTTGCCGGCCGCCGCGAAGCTGGCCCGCGAGGCGCGCTGGCTCATCCCCTACGTGCCCAACGATCTGCCGCCGCACGTCGAACGCGTGCTCGGCATCGCCCGGATGCGGCACGGCAATCGAGTCGGCGGGGTCGTTTGGTCCCCGGACGGATCGCGACTCGCCTCGGCATCCGACGATGGCACGGTTAAGATCTGGGACCTCGCGAACGGCCGGCAAGTCCGTTCGTATCGCGGCTCGAAAGACGCGGTCCTCGGCATCGCCTGGACGCGCGACGGGCAATGGATCGCTTCGACGGCCGGCAAAGAAATTCACTTGTGGGACCCGGCCACCGGCAAGCTCAAGTCCGCTCTTAAAGGGCACGAGGAAGCGGTCACCTCCGTCGCCTTCCGACCCGACGGCAAGTGGCTCGTTTCGGCCAGCGAACCACCCAAAGCCGTTTCGGCCAAGGAACCGTCGGTGCGAATTTGGGATGTCGAGAAGGGCGAAGAAGTCGCCGATCTCGCGGCCGACTTGCCGAAACGACCGAAAGGCAAGTTCAATTCGGTCGCATTTAGCCCGAACGGCAAACTCGTCGCGGGCGTGAGCGAGACCGGTCAACTATTCATCTGGAATCCGGACCGCGAAAAAGGTAAGCGTCAAGTGTTCGGCATCGACGCGCATCCCGGCCAACAGGTCTACCAGGTTCTGTTCGGGAAGGACACTTCGGACATCTTCACATGTGGCGGCGACGATCGGGCCAAGCGAATCGTCGGCGTTGGTCCGGAAGGTGAGAGCATTCCGGGTCAAGGCAAGCCGACTCCGCTCGAAGGGCATTCCGGCAACGTGACCGCGCTGGCGCTGAGTCGCGATGTGAGGTTCTGCGCCACGGGCAGCGCCGACAAGACGATTCGCCTCTGGGACCTGACCGGCCCCGCCCCGCGGATCGCCCGCGTCTACCAGGGCCACACGGAAGAGGTATCCTCGCTCGCGTTCTCCCCCGACGGGCAGACGCTCGCCTCCGGCAGCAAGGATCAATCGATCCGACTCTGGAAGGTTTCGCTCTCCGACGAGCACCAGAACTTCACCGACCACAAGGGCTACGTCTGGTCGGCGGCGTTCAGCCCGGACGGGCAAACCGTCGCGTCGGCCGGCGTGGACCGCGTGATCCTGATCCGCGACCTCGGTGGCAAAGTGTTGCACAAGCTCGAAGGTCACACCGCACCGGTGACCGCCCTCGCCTATAGCCTCGACGGCGCGAAGCTCGCTTCAGTCGGCGGCGACATGATCGTCCGCGTTTGGGACGCCAAGTCCGGCCAGAAGTTGAAGGAACTGAAGGGCCACACCGGGCCGATCATGGCCGTCGCGTTCGGCGCGGGCAATCAGCTCCTGACGGGGGGCATCGACAAGATCGCCCGCCTGTGGGACATCACCAAAGACGAACCCGTCCACGTGTTCCCGGCCGGAAAGACCCCGATCAGCGCGGTCGCCGTTCGCAAAGACGGCAAGCAAGCCCTGATCGGTTCGGGCGAAGGGGCCCTTCGCATCTTCGACCTGACCGGCACGCCGAAGGAAACGGTTCAGGCGCTGCCGCATCTGGCGGGCATCGGCGCGATCGCCTACGGCCCGGACGGAACGCGGGCCGCCACGTGCGGCGGCGATCTGTTCGTTCGCTACTGGGCAATTCCCGAAACCGGGGCCCCGACGCTTATTGCCGAACTCAAAGGCCACACCAAACCGGTCAGTTCCGTGGCCGTTCATCCGGAGGGGCGCTTGCTTGCTTCGGCCGGCGGCGACTTGATCGTTCGCATCTGGGACACGAACACGAAGACCGAAGTCCGCGCCCTTCGTGGGCATACCGACTGGGTGTCGTCCGTCGCGTTCGCGCCGAATGGCCGCACGATTCTGTCGGCTGGCGTCGATCGTACGGTCAAGGCCTGGGAGCTTTCGAGCGAGGAGACCGCCAAGCCGGTCGGCCATTCGCGCAAGCTCACGACGATTGCCGTCTCCGGCGATGGTCGCTGGGTTGCGAGCGGGTCGGAAGACAAGACGATCAAGATCTGGGACACGGCCGCCGGAACGGAAGCGTTCACGCTCGACGCCGCGGCCGGCGGGCACGATCAAGAAGTCACGGCCCTCGCCTTCGAGCCGGCCGGCAAGCGACTCGTCTCCGGCGGGCGCGACGGCAAAGTCATCGTCTGGAACATGGAGACCCGCAAGCCAATCCAGACGCTCGCCGTCGATTTGCTCATTCCATTCGCGCTGTACACGGCGAAGGGGGACAGGTTCGTCGTGTGGCAGAGCACCGGCGATCGGGCGGCCACCAAGGCGAACCACGTCAAAACCTACGACCCCGACGGCAAACCGCTGAACTCCCTCGATCTGAAGGATCGTGAAGTTCAGTGCATGACGTTCAGCCTCGATGGCGGGCTGGCGGCACTGGGGTTCAGCGATGGTTCCGTGCAACTGTGGCAATTGGCGAACAACGAGCGACTCGGCGGCGACTGGCCGGCATTCAGCAAAGACCTGGGGGACATCGCGGTGAGCCCCGACAAATCGAAAGTCGTGGCGGCCGACATGGAATGCAACGTCAAGGTTTACGATGTCGCGAGCAAGAAAGTGATCAAGGAATTCTCGGCCCACAAGGCCGGACTCGCTGGCGTCATGATGGGCCCGGACGGCAAGCGCTTCGCCACGATCGCCGACAACGGCGAAGTGAAATTGTGGGCGACCGACGACGGCAAGGAACTTCGGTCCTGGACACTCGCCAGCCCGGTCGGCGGCCTGGCCTTCAGCGCGGACGGCAAGAAGCTCATCACGGCCAACAGCGATACGACGCTCTGCGTGTTGAACTTGCCTTGAGTTGATTGCGAACGCGAGCGCGCCACTTGGGGGCGCGCTCGCGATTGGTCACACCATGCTTTCCAGCAGATACTTCAACTTGCGGACTTCCGGCTCGGGCGGCATGGGCAGGTGGCCGAAGTCGTGGATGTCCACGGTCAAGGCTCGGCGATACCGTTCACGGCTCAACTGGCTGATGATCTTGCCGTATTCGAGTTGCCCCTGGCCGACCTTCACTTGAAGCTGATCCCGGGCCGTGTCCCGTAGGCGAACGTGGCGAACGTGTGGATACACGTCGTCGAAGTCCCGGATGCTCGTCGTGCCGACGAGATAGTGGCTGGGGTCGAGCGTCAGGCCGAGTCCGGGCACTTTGCGGCACAGGTCGATCGCCTGGGCCGGGTCGGCCGTCAGCGCTTGATTGTGCGTCTCGACGGTCAGGATCACGCCTTCGGACTGGGCCACGCGATTGAGCCCGGTCAGGCGAGTGACTTCGGCCGACGGGTCCGACCCGATTGGGGCGGCCGGGATGTTCACGACCGGAACCGCGAGCAAGCGGCCGAGCCGACAGACGGCTCGTAGCGTCTCGCGGTAGGCGTTCGGATCGGTGTCGCCGATCTCGACGTGGAACGCCGCATACGCGACGTTCGCCTTGCGGAGCAAGACGGCCACCCGATTCACGTCGGCCGCCACCTCGGACGGCTTCAGGTGCGGGCCGCCCTCGTGCAGGGCGAGGTCCACTTTCTGAAAGTGAAGCTCGTTGATCGTATGCAGGGCATGCGTGAGCGGATAACGGCTGAAACAAAGCGACGAACAGGCGACGTACACGGTTCGTCCCCCTCTCCGTGGTGCGTCAAAGGACTTTGAAACGGGCGTGGTGGGCGTGGTCCTCCCCCGGACCAAGCGGGGCTCATACCGCGATCGGCCGATCCGTGCAAGGAAAAAGCCGAAAAACCCGCCTTGCCCAGCCTACGCCGATCGGGTATCCGCCAAACAAAACCGCGCAGGTTCCCCATGATTCAAACTTCCACTGAATTCGTTGACCAGGTCGAGTCCGAACTTCGGTCCGCCCTGGATTCGTTGAATCGCCATCAAGTCGAGTTCGAAGCGACCACCCCGGTGCTCGGCGAACGCGACCGCGCCTGGGACGCGACGTTCGGCCGACTCGAAGGCAACCTGACCGAATGGCAATCCCTGCTCGGCGACATGGCCGACCGCGCCCGCCTTGCCCAGGACGAATTGAACGCACTCGACGTCGACCTGAACCAATCGCTCACCGCGTTCGCGGCGGCGCGGAAATACTTGCAAGCGTAGGTGAATCGTACTTCCGCGTTAGAATGGTGGAAGGGATCGCCCAGCCATTGATTCGGGAGAATGTGATGGAGTCCATGAAGATGGGCAAGGTATTCGTGACGGCCAAGATTGAGAACTTCGGCGACCTGGAAGCCAGCGCGCGGGGCTTGATGCCCGCCGATCAAGTTCGGTCGATTGAGGTCGCGGACGCCCTGGTCGACACGGGAGCGACGACCTTGATGTTGCCGAAGCGATTCGTTCAGCAACTTGGTCTCCGCCATTTCCGAACACGGCAAGCTCGTGGGATCGGTGGCACGACCTCCGTGCGAATGTATTCGGCCGTTCGGCTGACGATACAAGATCGCGAATGCTTTCTGGATGTCGGTGAAATCGCCGATGAGTTTCCAGTTCTCGTCGGGCAGATTCCGCTCGAGGCGTTGGACTATGTTGTCGATTGTCCCGGCGAGCGGCTGATTGGCAATCCAGCCCACGGCGGCGAGCATATGTTGGACGTGTTCTAATCCCAACGTCGATCGAAGAAACTCGCGCCGGAGTAGCTCTCCCGCTCCGCAAGAGGCGAGCAATCTCCACTGGCTCCGCGAGCGGGCCAATCTCCCCGGCTGATCGACGGCGCGTTGGCTAAAATGCCAGCATGACTCTCGATGCCGCCGCTCCATTGCCGACCGTCCGACTCAAGATCGAACGCCGATCGTCCCATCCCTGGGTCTACCAAAAGATGGTCGAGAAGCCGTCCGGGCGGGTTCCGAACGGGTCGATCGTCGATGTACTCGATCGGGGCGGCTCGTGGGTTGGCCGGGGGATTTACAACGGCCATTCGCGGATCACCCTCCGCATTCTGACGGCCGACGCGACCGAATCGATCGATGCCGCCTGGTTCGCCCGCAAGATTGGCCGCGCCGTCGAGCTGAGGCGCGACGTGCTCAAGCTCGATGCCGTCACGGACGCCTATCGCGTCGTCCATTCCGAGGCCGATGGGCTGAGCGGGCTGATCGTCGATCGCTTCGGTTCGACCCTGGTGCTTGAGTTCTTTTCGGCCGGCATGTTCCGGCAACGCGAGGCGATTCAGGCGGCGCTGTCCGTTCACTATCCCGATTCCCGGTTCTACTGGTTCGCCGAGGAGCACGTCGGCAAGCAAGAATCGTTCGACTGTCGGCCGCCCGAACCGCCGGCCCCGTTCACGATCGTCGAGCACGGCGTCCGCTTTCGGGTCGCTCCCGGCTCGAAGCACAAGACGGGCTTCTTCGTCGATCAGCGCGACAACCGACAAACGTTGGCCGGCTTTTGCGAAGGGAAGAGTGTACTCGATCTCTGCTGCAATACGGGCGGCTTCGCGGTTTACGCGAAGTCGTTGGGCAAGGCGGCCGATGTGACCGGCGTGGATCTGGACGAACAGGCCATCGCGCTCGCCACGCAAAACGCGAACCTCAATCAGGTGCGGGTGAAGTTCACCCAGGCCGACATCTTCGCCTGGCTTCGCGATGTCTTGCCGACGGGCAATCGATTCGATGTGGTCGTGCTCGACCCGGCCAAGATGACCCGCGACCGCGAGGCGATCGACCTGGCGCTCAAGAAATACACGGACATGAACCGACTGGCGTTGCTCGCGGTCGCGCCCGGCGGGATCTTCCTGACGTGTTCGTGCACCGGCCTCGTGAGTGAGGAAATGTTCCTTGAAACACTGCGCCGTTCCGCCTGGCAAGCGAGCCGTTCGGTCCAGGTGTTGAAGATCGCCGGTGCAGGCCCCGATCACCCGTTCCTGGCGCACGTCCAGGAAGGCCGGTATCTCAAAGCCGTGTTCTGCCGGGTGGAATGAGCCGCGAACCTGGGTCAGTCGCGCGGCGACCGACCCGGAGGTATCTGCCGATCGCGAACATCAGTTGCTGAATTCCGGTCGGCGCTTGGCGAGTTGCGCTTGCAGGCGGGCCACGATGCTCGAATGCATCTGGCTGAC
>JANLUE010000620.1:0-4235 GCA_031363325.1 Gemmataceae bacterium | reverse complement strand
GAGAATGCGGTATCTGTATCACGGCGCGCACTGTCCGCGACTAAACTCCCGGGTGATACCTGACTCGATGGGAGTGAAACGATGGGCTGGACCTCGGATGCGGGACTCCGCTCTTGGTCTGATGGCTTTGCGGAATGTTTGAGGTGGTGGATCTGCACGATGACGTAGACGAGACCAGACGATCCGAACCACCGGCGTCGCATCAACTTTCGCCTTGGTCATATGGCGATGCTTCGATTCAACGAGCCGCTACGACCCCTCCGGGGTCGAGCTGGTTTAGCGATCGCGAACCGGCGGTGTCGCTGCGCTCAACCGCCGGCTAATGGCTGAAACGCCTCCGGCGTAAAAAACTGGGGCGACGGGTTTGCCCGCTGCATCAACTTGAAAAGCGCTCTAAGACTTGCTCGCGCCCGCGAGCAAGCCTTCGCAGCAAGCGACGTTCGTTACTTTTTGTCCTTCTTGTCGCCATCGGGCTTCTTCTCGGGTTCCTTCTTCGGAGTCGGTTCGTCGTCTTCGATTGGTGGCGGTTCCTTGCCGTACTTGGTTCGATACTTCGCGGCGTAGAGTTCTTTCAGCTTCGGGTCGCACTTGAAGCATTGCGACTTGGCGGTGTCGTGCAGGTCGCACCAGTCGCCCATCTTCTTCAAGTCGGCCTCCGAGTGCAGGCACGCGAGGCACTCTGCTTCCGGGATGCCATGTTCCTTGCACCACCAGGCGTCGTGCTTGCCTTTTTTCACGACCGCGGGTTCCTTCGTCGTGCCGGCCGCGGGCTTCGTCGACTTGTCGCTCGGCTGGCAGCCGACGCCGAGCACCACCGTCAGGCACAGAGCGAGTCCGCCCGGAATCAAATGTCGTCGCATCGAACCTTCCTCCTGTTGAGATCACTCACCGTCGGTCGGCGGAACCGTTCCGTGGCCGACTTCCTCCGCCACCAAGTGCTCCACATCGAGCCCGAGCAAGCCGTCCGCCGTTCGGTCGGACACGCCCAGGACATCGGTCAAAACCCATTGCGCCGCGTGGGCCAGGGCGTCGAAGAACAGATAAAGGACTCGCAAGACGAGGAGCGACATGACCATCGCTCCGATCACGCCACCAATCACGACGGTCGCCAGGGGCCTCTGGACTTCGGCTCCCTGGCCGGTCGAGAACGCCATCGGCAGGAAGCCGAGGCTGGCGACCAGGGTCGTCATCAAGACGGGTCGCAGCCGCGTGAGGGCCGCCCCCTCGACGGCCGACTGGATCGTCACGCCGCGCCGGCGCAGTTGCCGCACGTAACTGACCAGGATCATGTCGTCGAGGACCGCCACACCGGACAGGGCGATAAAGCCAATGGCCGCCGAAATCGAGAACGGCATGTCGCGGAGCCACAGGGCGATGATCCCGCCAACCCACCCGAACGGCACTCCCGTGAACACACGCAAGGCATCGGTGACGTTGTGATACGTGAAATACAGCAACACGAAGATCAACAGGATCGCGATCGGTACGACGATCATCAATCGCAGGCGGGCCCGTTCGTAGTTCTCGAACTGCCCGCCCCACTCGAAGTAGTAGCGATCCGACGGCAGTTGCACGCCTTCGCCCACCTTGGCGCGGGCCTCGGCCACGAACGACCCGAGGTCGCGGCCACGGACGTTCGCGGTCACCGTGATTCGCCGTTGACCCCACTCGCGCGTGATCGTGGAAGGCCCTTCGACGAGCCGCACGTCGGCCAGGCGCGACAACGAGACGCGTTCGCCGGTCGCCGTCGAGACGAGCATCGAGCCAACCGCGTCGGCACTGAGTCGATCTTTCTCGGCGAGTCGGACGATCAGCGGGAAGCGGAGTTGCCCCTCGAACACCTGGCCGGCCGTCAGCGTGCCCACGGCGTTCACCAGGTTCAAGACCGATTCGACCGACACGCCGTACCGGGCGAGTTCATCTTGCTTGACGCGGACTTCGAGCATCGGTTGGCCGGTCACTTGCTCGACGTTGACGTCCGCCGCGCCGGGAATGCCATCGAGAATCGCCTTCACTTCGTTCGCGCTTTTCTTCAAGGCCGCGAAGTCGTCGCCGTAGATCTTGATGCCGAGGTCCGAACGCACGCCGGACACCATCTCGTTCATGCGCAGTTCGATCGGCTGCGAGAACGCCAGCTTCTGGCCGGGAATTGGCCGAAGTTCCCGCTCGATGAGCGTGACGAGTTGTTCCTGGGTTTTGGCTCGCGTCCAACGTTCGCGCGGGTGCAGTGTGACGAACAGGTCGGTCAGTTCGATGCCCATCGGGTCGGTCGCGACCTCGGCCGTGCCGACTCGACTCCAGACGTGCTTCACCTCGTCGGGGAATTGTTTCAGAAGCACCTGTTCCATCTTGGTGTTCACGTGATTCGATTCGGCCAGGTCGGTCCCGGCGAGTCGAACGACGTTGACCGTCAACGCTCCCTCGGACAACTTGGGCACGAACTCGCTGCCGAGGTTCGGCGCGATCAGTCCGAATGCGAACCCCAAGGAGGCCAATGCGATCGCCACGACCGCGAGGCGGTGCGTCATCGAGAAGCGCAGGATTGGCCGATAAATCGCGAGAGCCACGCGCATGAGCAACGGCATGCGTTCTTCGATTCGGCGTGGCAAGACGAGGCTTGCGAGGACCGGCATCAAGGTGAGCGACAGGATCATCGAGCCGGCAAGCGCGAAGATCACCGTCAGGGCCATCGGCCGAAACAGTTTGCCTTCGATCCCTTCGAGCGTCAGGATCGGCAGGTAGACGATCAGGATGATCAATTCGCC
Source organism: Gemmataceae bacterium (assembly GCA_031363325.1). Taxonomy (GTDB): domain Bacteria; phylum Planctomycetota; class Planctomycetia; order Gemmatales; family Gemmataceae; genus SIAJ01. The sequence continues at coordinate 1,470 of JANLUE010000620.1, read as the reverse complement.
GAACAATGTTGGTTTGCGAACTTCGATGGCCGCGTCGCGAATCACTTCGCGCTTCGATCGACCCGTGAGGTCGCCGTGCGCGATGTGGCGGACGCAGTTCTCGACCATCACGACCGAACTATCGACGACCATGCCGAAGTCGATCGCTCCGAGGCTGAGCAAACTCGCCGCGATGCCGAACCGCCACATGCCCGTGAACGCGAACAACATCGAAAGCGGAATCGCCAGCGCGACGATGAACGCCGCCCGCAAATTCCCGAGGAACGCGAACAAGACCGCGACGACGAGCAAGCCGCCTTCGAGCAAGTTCTTGCGAACCGTGTCGATCACGACATCGACCAACTCCGTTCGATCGTAAACGACTTCGATTTCCACGTCGGCCGGCAGGGTCGGTCGAACTTCGTCGAGCTTCTTGCGCAGGGCGGCCGTGACCGTCTTGCTGTTCTCGCCCATTGTCATGAAGCACAGACCGAGGACCGCTTCACCCCGACCCTGAGCGGTGACAGCGCCGCGTCGAAGCTCCGTGCCGACGGAAACGTCGGCCACGTCCTTGACTCGAATCGGCACGCCATCGCGGGCGGCCAGGACGATGTTGCGAATCTGGCCTTCGCTTTCCAATCGCCCCAGGCCCTGGACCAGGATGAACTGGTTGTTCCGTTGAATGCCTCCGCCGCCGACATCGCGATTGTTCTTTTCGAGCGCGGCCAACACGTCGGCAAAGGTCAATTCGTGCTTGACAAGTCGCTCGAGATTGGGTCGGACCTGATACTGTTTTTCGTAACCGCCCCAAGCATTCACTTCGGCGACGCCGGGGACCGTTCGCAACTTGGGCCGAATCGACCAATCGTGAACGGTGCGCAAGTACGTCAATCGTTGCACGCGATCGGCCTCGCTCGCGCTCGCGAAGTCCCAACCTTTGAGTCGAACGGTGTAGTGGAACACTTCGCCGAGTCCGGTTGCCACAGGGCCGAGTGTCGGTCGGGGCAATCCGGGCGCGAGCTCGATCGACGCGAGCCGTTGCGAGACCATGTTCCGGGCCGCATGAATGTCCGTGCCGTCCTCGAACGTGACGACGACCTGCGAAAGTCCAAACTTCGACACAGAGCGCAGACCCGTGAGTCGGGGCAACCCGCCGAGAGCCTGCTCGATCGGGAACGTGATCTGTTGTTCGATCGCCGTCGGACCCAGGGCCGGTGCGTTCGTGTTGATCTGAACTTGAACGGGCGTCGTGTCCGGAAACGCGTCGATGTCCAGGCCGCGCAAGGCGAACGCGCCCGCCCCCGCGAACAACAGCGCCCCGAGAACCACCACGAGGCGATTCCGCAGCGAGACATCGATCAGCCAGTTCAACAAGTTCGCGATCCCATTGGTAATTCTTGCATTCAGTACTTAGTACTCAGTACTCAGTACTGAGTACTCAGTACTCAGTACTCAGTACTCAGTACTCAGTACTCAGTACTCAGTACTCAG
>JANLUE010000553.1:0-5454 GCA_031363325.1 Gemmataceae bacterium | reverse complement strand
TTCGCCTTGTTGCGGAAGAACCCGGTCGAGGCGATGAGGGCTTCGAGTTCCGGCACCTTGGCGTTGGCGAAGTCGAGGGCCGTGCGGTACTTCTCGAACAGCGCCGGCGTAACCAAGTTCACTCGAACGTCGGTACATTGGGCGGACAGGATGGTGGCGACGAGCAACTGAAGGGCGTTGTCGTGGTTCAGGGCGCAGACGGCGTCGGGGTAGTCCTTGGCGAGGCTGGCGAGAATCTTGCCGGAGCGCCGAACGAGCGAGTTGGGCGGTTTGGTTTTCATGTGGTCGAACAAGTTGTGTCGGCGGCCGCTCCATTGCCATTCTCCGAAAAGCCGAAACGGCGGGCAACGTTCGCTAGCAGGCGTTCGCCAGCGCGCTCGCGACGGTCGGCAATTCGGCGACGGTGAGGTCGTTCGGGTGCCACAGGCTCTGGCGGTTGCGGGCCCGTTCGGCCAGGATCGCGATCTTTTCGTCCGACCCGGGCCGGGCGGCCGTCGCGAAGACTGGCAGCGGGGTTTGGCCGCAGAAGTTACCGATCCCTCGGCGAGCGTATTTGCTCGTCGAGGGGTACCGGTCGCGGACGCCCGGCTTGTAGTAGCACGACCAACACAGGCCGCGCGGGCGGTTCACTTTCGCTTTTTCGCAGTGTCGGCAGATCATCGGGGGCAAACTCCCACAGGTGTTTCGGGTTCAGGCCACCAGGGCCACGCCGGCGAACGGGTCTTCCACGAGCATCGAGGTCGCCGGGACCACGAACTCGGCTCGCTCCTCGAGCGCCCGCTCGACTTCGCCGAGCAGTTCCTCGCGCATCTCCTCGCGGGGCGTATCGTCGAACCAGTTCAAGAACCACCGGCAAGCCGCCGCTTCACCGAGTCGTTGGTCCGCCTCGAAGCAACAACGGGCGAAGAACTCTTCGACTTCGCCCACCGTCTCGAGATCCTCCCCCTGCCAGCCGCAATAGCCCAGTGCACAGGTGGCCTCGATCGGCCAATCCTGCACGCACATCAAGGGGGGCGGTGTCGTGGTCGCGCCCTGGGTGAGTCGAGGGTCGTCGGTCGCGAGGCCATCGCGAAGGACTTCGAGCCCTCGCATGGAGAGCGCGGGCACAAAGCCTTCGCGCCAGACCGTTCGCCAGCTTTCCATGATTCCGTCCTCTTGAACCGTGAATCCATCGTTCACAGGTGGGCGAATGCTGGGCGAATGCTGGGCGATCGAAACTCCACATTGGGCTTCCACAATCAATGTACCCATGTCCAGTGTAAGAGTCAATTGATTTTTACGCGAAATTGTTGATTTAGTGCGTACAAATTGGGTATGTCAAGGTCGGTTTTGGACAAATTTACACAACTAAAACGCCTATAAATAGACTTTAATAGACCTAGCAGCTACTCGTGGCGTCGAACGAACACCCGTTGACAAGCATTGGTCACCCCAAGCCTTGTCTGAGTCTCGATTTGATCGTAATAATGTGTTCTCGTGGGTTCCCTTATTCCCGCCCACGACCGAGCATTCATTCAGGTGATCTCTCCCGATGACCGAACCTGCCGACGCCCAAAAATGTGCCGACCTCCTCCAAGCGATTGGAGAAAAGAACCGCATTCGAATCATCGAATGCCTGTGGGACGGCTCCAAAAACGTCTCGGAGCTCGCGAAGCTCTTGAAGATCGAGATCGTGAACGTGTCGCATCACCTGGGTGTGCTCAAGTCCGCCCGGCTGGTGAAACACGAGAAAAAAGGCCGCTACGTCGTCTACACATTGGCCCCGGAATATTTCCAGGGCGAGAACGGCAAACTGAGCTGCCTCAACCTCGGCTGGTGCCAACTCACGGTGCCGAAAAAGTAGTCGTAAATCGGCGGTTCGATGCGAGCGGAGCGACGCCAGTCGCCGCCGACGCACGTCATGGCCGCGCAAGCACGCTGAAAAATACTGGGATTTGAAGTGTTGAGTCGCTCAACCGACCATTGTGTGGTCGTCGCTGATCGAGCCCATTTTCGGCGGGAGGTTCGTGGGTTGGCCGGAAGTGGTCAGAAACGTGAGCTTGCGGTCGGAGAGGCCGATCTCGTCGTTTTCGCGAAGGCGGGTCGGGCCTTGAAGTCGGCGGCCGTTGACGAGCGTGCCATTCTTCGAGGCCACGTCGTGAATCTCGACCGTGAGGTCGCTATGGACCACGACGGCACAATGTCGCCGTGAAACCGTTGCATCGTCGATTACCACGTCGTTGTCCGGGAGTCGGCCAACGCTATTCAAGCCGATTTTGAGCGGGATTTGGCGACCGCGATCGAGCAGCCAACACGAGGTCGCACCGGACTTGACCGGCACTTCGGAGGGAGCGAGCGTTTTGAGTTCGCGGGCTTCCGAAGCGAAGCCGATCCGCATGTCCCCGGCGAGCGTATGGGTGCCAGCCACGCCTTCAACGCGGCGGCGAGCCTCCCGAAACGCGTCGCGTCTCGGGTTGCCTTCCAGATGCACGCTCAGTAGCCGTGGGTCCACGACGGCCAACTTTCCGGAATTGGACTAAGCCACCCTACCGTAAATGCTTACCTTCAAGCTCATTATTTTCAAGAGCTTAATAAGCTTCCGGCCGATGTGCAAGTCAATTCCCACAGAAAATTATCGGTTGGGCAAGACATTCGGGGCCAATGACTTTGGTTAGTTGTCAGCTGAATCCGCCAAGATTCAACAATTGAGCCTAATGCAAGGGCCGTGCCAGAGCTTGTTTCATCGGATCGCGGCGCGCCAAGGACCGGCGGAAGCCTTTTCTTTGCCGGCATACAATCCCTCGATCATTGGGAAACACACCATGACCAAGCTGAATCGCCGCGATGTGCTCGCCACCCTGGCCGGGGCGGCCGCGTTGCCGCTCGCCGGCGCTCCAGGGCGACGCGACGCGATCGTCGCCGAGAACGCCCGGCCCGGCACGCTTGACTGGCAACTCACCTACACCCGCGTTGATCCCAAAGCTCCGTATCGCTCGCGGATGCTCGAAGGATATTGTTCGCGGCAGAGCGTGAAGGCCGGCGAGTCGATCGGCCTCTTCGTGAGTTCCGACCCGGCAAGTCCGGTTCAAGTCGACATCTATCGACTCGGATACTACGGCGGCAAAGGCGGCCGACACGTCGGAAAATTTGGTCCGTTCGATGTGAAGGCGCAGCCGACTCCCGAGGTCGGCCCCGAACGACTGCGCGAGTGCAAGTGGGACCGGACGACGACCATCGAAGTGCCGAAAGACTGGCTGAGCGGCGTGTACGTTGGCAAACTCACCGCCGAGAAGCATCGCTATCAGAGCTACGTGGTGTTTATCGTCCGCGACGATCGACCGGCCGACTTTCTGTTCCAGTGCAGCGACAACACCTGGCAGGCGTACAACCAATGGCCGGACGGCTATTCGCTTTACACGAACGATCGCAAGGACGGTCGACCGCTCGTGTCCGGCGTGCGGGCCAGCTTCGATCGGCCGTACGGCAAGTACGTGCAGATTTTCGACAACCCCCTCTCTCAGGGCAGCGGCGAGTTTCTGCTCTGGGAGTTCCCGCTCGCCTACTGGATGGAGCAACACGGCTACGACGTGACCTATTGCTCGAACGTGGACATCGCCACAGACGCGAAGTCCTTGCTTCGTGCGAAGGGGTTTCTGTCGATCGGGCACGACGAATACTGGAGTCGCGAGCAGTTCGACAACGTGAAGTCGGCCGTCGACGCGGGCGTGAACGCGTGCTTCCTCTGCGGGAATTCGGTTTGCTTCGTGACGCCGTTCTCGGCCGCGACCGATGGTCGGGCGAATCGCGTCATCACGCGGGCCGGCCGGTACGGCGGTATCCGCAAGGGCGAAGAGAAGTGGATGGCCGACCTGCCCGTCGACGGCCCCAATGAATCGACCCTGATCGGTGCCCAAACAGTGACGCCGTTCAACGGGTCCGGCGACTGGACCGTCGTCAAGCCGGACCATTGGATGTTTGCCGGAACGGGCATGAAGAAGGGCGATTCGATCCCGGGCCTGGTCGGCTGGGAGTTTCACGGTTCGCCGGCGAAGATCCCGGGACTCGAAGTAGTCGCGGCCGGCAAGACATTCACAGCCGACGACCGCGAGTCGCACTACACGGCGACGATCTATCCGGGCCCGAAAGGCAACTTCGTCTTCAACGCGTCGACCATCTTCTGGGCGCAGGGCCTCTCGGCCCCGCCCGGCCACATGCCGCCCATCTCGCACCACGGCCGACCGCACGGCCCCGACGAACGCGTCCAGCGGATCACGAAGAACGTGTTCGACCGGATCGTGGGGTGAGCGGGCGTTGTGGGGAATAGAATCCCGGAGTATCCAGAACGGGGGCCGGGTCCGATGCGCCTTCGAAGCGTTCACATTCAGAACTTCAAACAGTTCGAAGACCTCAAGGTCCAGTTCGGCGCGATTGATTGCCTCGTCGGCGCGAATAATTCGGGCAAAACGACGCTCCTCCAAGCACTCGCGCTCTTCGATTTCTGCTTGCGACATTGCCTTCATCGAAAGAACGGCCATCTCGAGCTTCGCAAGCGCACGATCGCGCCGGAAGACTTCTACGTACTCCCGGTGCGGAGCCCGACGGACATCTGGACCGATCGTTCGGCGACGCGCGGCGGCCAGCGTCGACGGGTGAACGTTGTCGTCGAATTCGACGATGACAACCGCGTCACCGTCGAAGTACGGCTCGATCTCGGACGGTTCACCATTTCGGTTCGCGCGACGGACGACTCGGCCGCGGCGCTCGGACGTTTGGCGGCCCAGCGGATCGCCGATCTGCCCGTCTTTTCCGCGTTCGCTCCCCGGGAGGAGCAACGGCAGGCCGCCGTTCTCGACGACGAGATCGAACGCGGTCGCGCCAACGGAGTGATTCGAAATCTGCTCCTCGAATTGCGCGTTCGGGGCCGACTCGATGCCCTCGTCGAAATCATGCGGCGAAGCTTTCCGGCTCTGCGAAAACTGCGCGTCGAGTTCGACGAAGTGACGGATCGGTATATTGAAGTGACCTATCGCGAAGGCGAGCGGGGCAAAGCGTTCGACATCTATTCGGCCGGCAGCGGTTTCCAGCAGTTTCTGTACCTGATCGGCTTCATCCTGCTTCGCGAACCCGTCGTGATTCTGCTCGATGAACCGGACGTTCATTTGCACGGTTCACTTCAAGCCGTCCTCGTGAGCGAGCTTCGGAAATTGGCGGAGGAGGGCAAGCAAGTCGTGTTCGCCACTCATTCTCGCGAACTGATCGCGCGCGTGAGCCCCGAACACATCCTGTCGCTCGATTCCGGCATCGCGCGGCGATTGGCCGCTGGCGGGGGAACTCCGCGCGACCGAACTGCCCGACGAAATTCATCGTGTTATCGACCCTCAGGTGGATAACGCCATCTCACCGGTTCCGGGTGTCGACGAAGCCGCTGGAACGCCGTTTCGTGAAGCGTGCGCTCAACCGAAGATTCGAGGTTCA
>JANLUE010000550.1:0-1040 GCA_031363325.1 Gemmataceae bacterium | reverse complement strand
CTGGTAGAACGTCTCGCCCTTCTTGGCTCGCCCGCGCGCCGGCACGAACACGTCGGGGATCTTTTCAATCTGCTTCTTGTTGTGATCGCTGTCCCAGGGTTCGTCGAGCCTCAAGTATCGATAGACCTTGTCTCCTTCCTCGAGGTAAGGCAGAAGATGAACTCGCCAGCTCAAGATCGGCTTGCCGTCCTTGTTCAGCACGTTGGCCGGGAATTTGTTGTTGACGTCGTGGTAGTTGTGCATCGCCAGCCCGAATTGTTTCAGGCTCTCGAGCGACTTCTCGATCTGCTTCTCGGTGATCGGCGGCAGGGATTCTTCCTTGTCCTTGCGAATCGGCGCGGCCATCAATGCGAGGCCGGCGACCAATCCAAGTGTGAGCACTGTGCGAAACATGTGAGTCTCCGGGAGCAGTTACTTTTTCTCGTTGTCTTCGACCAAGCGGACATCGACGGGTTCGCCATCGTTCGGACAAATGAGCCGGCGCATCGTTTCGGGGTCGCCACCCTTCTTGATGCGATAGACGGCCCCGTCGCCAAAGACGGCGCACATCATCCCGTCGAAGCTTCCCCCAAGCTCCGGCACCTTTTGGCCGTCGAACGTGAGGTCATCGGGCTTGGTCCAGATCACCGGCTTCGCTCCTTCGACGATCAGGAACGTATTGCTCAGACCATCTGCGAATTGAGCCATCGTCGTGTCCTTGCCAGCCTTGAGAGCTCCGTGTGAGCCACCGAACATCTGATAGAAGGTCTCTCCCTTCCTGGCGCGGCCCCGGGGCGGCGCGAATACAGGCGGCATCTTTTCAACGAGTTTTTTGTTGTTCTCGCTGTCCCAGGGCTCGTTCATTTTGAACTTTGAGTACAATGCGAATGCGGCTTCGTCTTCAAGGTAAGGTAACAATTGGTACTTGTTTAGCGCCCCTGGACGCCGGGTGGGGAAATCCGCATAACGCTTGCAGCTGACACGGTTGTCCGTCGCGAGGGAGCGCGTGATTGGGCCATCTTACGAGCAAGTGCTTCTCGAGCTCCAGCAGCTCCGCGAGC
>JANLUE010000530.1:0-10143 GCA_031363325.1 Gemmataceae bacterium | reverse complement strand
TGGGGCGGGAGTCGAACCGACGCCGGCGCCGAAGCCCAAGAAGTGACCTCATCAGTGCTGGCGACCTGCAAAAAGCGGAGCCTCAACCCCTTCACCTTCATCAGCCGCGCCCTCCGAGGGCTCCTCGGCACCCTCTTCGGTTCGTAGGGGCGCTAAACATGTACGATTTATCGAAGTGGCTTCATTGATTGGCGTTTCAATGAAGACCAGAGATTACAATGAGTTTGACATGCGTATTGTTTCCAACCTATGCGCCATCGGAGTTGCGTCTTTGCTGTTATACTCTGCATTGCCGCATCTTGACAATTCCTTTCATTTCTTGATCTCGATTTGTGCTTACCGTATGCTGCCGTTTTGGGCCGCACTGATCGTGGCTGGCGTGTTGCCGTATTTGCAACTAGTACTTTCTATATCACTGTTGTTCATGGGCCGAGATACGCGTAAGGCCGGTTTTTGCTACAGTTCCATCCTATTTGTCTGCTTCGTTGTCGCGCAGGTATATGCCCTGTCCAAGGGCCTTGAAATCGCGTGCGGATGTTTCGGTGGATCTTCTTTACGCACGATTGGATCCGCATCGGTCTCGATCGCCACAGTTGGACTGTTCGCTTCGTTGGCGGGCTATGCTGCGTGCCGTCGACAGTCAAGAGTCCTTGAGCCCATCAAGTCACGAATTGTTGATCGCATCGCTTCGCGAGATGATGCTGGCAGGCCGGGATTCAGCTTGATTGAGGTCGTCGTGACAATTGGGCTTGTTGCCTTACTGATGGGCCTGATCATCACGGGTGTTCAGAAGACTCGCGCTGCGGTCTTGAGAACGCAATGCCAAAGCCATTTGAAGCAATTGGCTCTTGCGGCGCATCAGTGTCATGACACATCGTCGACCTTGCCGTCTGGGTTTAATGACTTGGGTGGAAATTCAAGTCGATTGTATTCCGGTTGGCAACTCAGTTTGCTGCCGTATATTGACCAATCCCCAGCTTATTTGAATGCCGAATCTGACTACAGAACTCGGAGACTTCCTTCCGGTCCTCCTCCGCACAGTGGACTGTCATTGCAGATCGCGCTTTTTGTATGCCCCTCTGACGGTCGAATTCGATCGCCAGTTTTCGTGATTTCCGAGCAATTGACAGTCGCTTTTACGAGTTATCTCGGTAACTGCGGCCGGGACTGTATGAATCCTGATGGAGTACTTTATCGCGATTCAAGAGTTGGTTTTTCAAGCATCACCGATGGATTAAGCAATACATTAATCATTGGCGAAAGGCCTCCGGGGTCGGATCTGCGATTCGGTTGGTGGTACGCTGGATATGGACAAAGGCGCACTGGTTCCGCCGATATGATATTGGGTGTCGCGGAATCCAATTTGACGCCCGCAAATGGTTGTTCTGCTGGGCCGTATGAGTTTATCGAATCGAACACTCGTGATCCGTGTGGGGTGTATCATTTTTGGTCATTGCACAACGGTGGTGCCAATTTTGCAATGTGCGATGGTTCCGTTCGATTTGTCACGTATGGTGGACAACGGATCTTGATCGCTTTGTCCACCGCCGCTGCCGGTGATTGACTTGAAATCTGAGCAGGCCGCGTGGGCCGATACCCAAGGAAGAAGCGGTGCCCGCCACGTTGATCACCCGGAACCCGACGGCATGTTCGGCGAATGAAGCTCGCTCGCGCTTGTGAGGCCCGGCTTGACCTCAGGGCTGAATATGATTGGTTGCCGGGACACGCGTGAGGTCGAGATCGACACCGTCTGAATGTTGCGGTCGTCCGCCATGAATCGCCCACCCTCGCGGCCCCAGCACTGGAAGCGTGAAGGGATAGGGGATTTTCAGCGCTCGGCCAGCCGGGCCGAATGTCCGTTGGCCGGTTCGTCGGAATTGGGCGGGTGAGACGTGAGCAAGCGAATGGCCCGTCAAGCTCGCGTCGATGCTCGACGCGAGTTCGGACGGGCCGCGTTGATGCGATCTCTACTTCTTGTCGCGCTTCAGCTTGATCAGAATGAAGCGGTTGTCCGCCGTCGATTCGAAATCGGCCGGTCGATCGGTGGTGCCCGGCCAGGCGAGACAAAGCGTGAGAGTGTCGCCATCGAGTTTGTAGATGCCAGGCTGGTCCTTGCCCTCACAAGTGCCCGCCGTGATCGCCAGGTCGAAGATCGGGGGCTTCTTGGCCTTGTCCAACTTGACCGTTCCTTCTTCGAGAGCGCCACCCTGATTCAGGGAGTACTTTTCGTCCTTGAAGGACCACGTGCCCTTGATGGCGATCGGCTGCCCGAGTTGCACCCAGGAATCGATGATCCACTCGCCCTCGAGTTTTTTGAGGTCGCTCTTGTCGTCCTTGCCATCCTTGAGGACCGGGGCCGTGAGCGCGTGGGGTGTGCTGGCGAAACAGGCGACGGCCACCACGAGCAATCGAAGTCGGTTCATCGGGAATCTCCGCGGCGATATCGGTACTTTATAGGCACCGGCACTCGGTTGGTGGGGCGGGCCAAACGTAAAGTGTCTGGGGATGACACGGCGACTCGCCGTCGCGCTCGCCTCCGTTCGGCGAATCCGTAGGCCAAACTCGTGAAGCGATTCCGCTACCTGCCGTTGCTTGCACTGGCCAGTTACCTCGCGACCGGGGTCGCGCAGGTTCGGCCCGAGGAGCGGGCCGTCGTGCGGCGGTTTGGGCGCGTGGTTGCTCGGCCGGGGCCAGGGTTGTGGGTTGGCCTGCCGTACGGGATCGACCGACTCGATCGCGTGCCGACCGCCATCGTTCGGCGGGTGCCGGTTGGCTATCGGCCCGAACTCCTGGAGGAGACGCCGGCCGGTCAGTTCCTCACCGGCGATCAAAACCTCGTCAACATTCAGATGGCGGTCGATTATTCGGTGGGCGATGGGCCGGGCGATCTCGAAGCGTACGTGATTCAGCGCGATCAAGCCGATGGGGTCATTGCGCGCGAGGCCGAGGCGTTGCTGGGCGAATGGGTGGCCGGCCGGGTGATCGACGAGGTTCTTCTGACGGGCAACGCGGCGCTCCCGAATTGGCTCGTGCGCCGATTGCAAGAGCGGCTCGATGGCCAGGCACTCGGCGTCCGCATTCAACAAGCGAGCGTCGCGTTCCTGTCGCCGCCCGACGAGGTGCGAACCGCGTTCGAGGAAGTGAACACCGCCCAGACGAACGCGCGTTCGCAGGAACAGCGTGCCCATCAGGAAGCGGCCCGACTGATCGGCGATGCCCGATCGTCGGCCTACCAGATGGAGCAACAGGCCCAGGCATACGCGAACGCGAAGAAGTCCCTGGCCCACGCCGAAGCCGATTCGTTCGTGAAGCGACTGGCCCAATATCAGAAACTGCGTGCGACGAACCCCGACGTACTTACCGCGATCTGGTGGGACGAGATGACGCGCGTCTGGCTCGGGTTCAAGTCGCGTGGCCGAGTCGATTTGCTCGACCCCCACCTCGGCCCGGATGGCCTCGACCTGACGCACGTGGTGCCGCCGCGGCGAAAGTAGAGCATCCGTTGCGGCGGCCCGCGCAAGCCGGTCCGGCCTTCACGCGATCCCTTCTCCGCCGCATCGGCGCGCGTAGACTTTACCGCATCGATCCCCTTCCTTCCGCCGGATGTCGCATGAAAGCCTTGTTCCTGGTGGCCGACGAGTTCGAGGACCTGCAATTCTTCTGCCCGTACTTCCGCCTTCGCGAAGACGGCAACACGGTCGTTGTCGCCGGAGCCGACGGCCATCACGCGGCCGTCGGGCTGCACGGCTACGCGATCGAACCGGACATGCCGATCCCGGAGTTGAACCCGTCCGAATACGACGTGCTCGTGATCCCGGGCGGTCGTTCGCCGGAAAAACTCCGGCTCAGCGAAGAGGCCGTCGACCTGGCGCGGACGTTCGTTCAAGATGGAACGTTGGTCGCCGCCATTGGCCACGGGACGCAACTGCTGATCAGCGCCGGGGCGATTGATGGCAAGAGCGTGACGTGCGATCCCGGCATCCGCGACGATATTCGCGGGGCGGGTGGTTCGTATCGCGACGAGGCGGTCGTCGTCGATGGTTCGTTGATCACGGCCCGCGGCGTGGACGAGATTCACCTGTTCTGCGAGAGCATCCTGGCGGCCCTGGCGACGCGCGTGCGCTCGTGACGGCGGGATAGGGTCCGCGCGATGGCGAACCACGCGACTGGCAAACTTGCGTCGTGGTCGACGATCGGGTACCTTACAGCACCTGGCCCAACATTCGGGGGACCGCCCGTGTTCCGTCTTCGTCGTGCGTTCACGCTCATCGAACTCCTGGTCGTGATCGCGATTATCGCAATCTTGATCGGACTATTGCTCCCGGCCGTTCAAAAGATCCGGGAGGCGGCCAACCGGATGAAGTGCGCCAGCAACCTGAAGCAACTTTCACTGGCGTGCCATAACTACGAGGCGGCCCATGCGGCCTTGCCGCCGGCCGGAACGGGCCTGGGCTGGTGCCGACACGCGCCGCCCAAGTACGCCGGCGATCCGGAAGTCTTGAACCAGAGCGGCTTCGCCCTGTTGCTCCCGTACATCGAACAAGACGGCCTCTTCCGAAAACTCAATTTCAATCAGACCTTCGCCAACGTGCGAACGCCGCAGTGGCACCCCGTGTATTGGCCCGGACCGGAAAACGTTCCGGGCCCGATGGCTGGCGACGCGACCACGAATGGAAACGGGGCCTTGATGTCCACGCGGCTGTCACTGTTCCGTTGCCCGTCCGATCCGGGCGACGCCATGCACGAGCCGAGCGTGCCCTATGGCCCGGGCGGCAATCTCCCGGGTGCCAAGTCGAACTACGATTTCGTGGCGTGTTACTACGAATACGCCTATTGCAATTGGTGGCGAACCGCACCGCCCGAACGCAAATATATGTTCGGCATGAACAGCAATTGCAAACTGACGGACGTGATCGATGGGACGAGCAACACGTTCATGCTCGGGGAAACGACGCTCGAAGTCTACAACGGTCGAGCGCCGGCCTGGGGCTATCGCGGCTGGGTGATGACGGGCATCGACCCCAATCACTGGATGCCGCGCGGCATCAACGACTGGACGTACTTCGGGTACGCGACGCCGCAACGCGGCCGGCTCGGCAACTGGGGGACCGCCGGCAGCTTGCATCCGGGCGGTTGTCACTTCGCGATGGGCGATGGCTCGGTTCGGTTCGTCAAAGAGACGATCGATAACGACACGCTACGTCGCATGGCCACGATCAACGAAGGCTTGATTGCCAACACCGAATGAGGACGAAGATGCGTCGAACGGTTTTGCTCGGGCTGTTGGTTGCGGCCGGATGTGGCGATTTGAGCGGCCGCGTGCCGGTCGCCGGAGTCGTCACGCTGGACGGCGACACCGTGTCCGGCGCGACGATCGCATTCTTTCCCGAGCCGGGCAGCCCCGGCCAAGGCGGCTTCGGCAAGTCGGACGACCAGGGTCGATTCGAGATCGCTTACGACCCGTCGACGAAGGGCCTCGTTCCCGGTCAGTATCGCGTCACCGTCGCCAAACCGTCCGCCAACTCCGCCGATGGCATGATCGACGCGTCGATCCGATCGGGCGGCGGCTTGCCGAGCCTCTACGCCAATCCCGATACGACGCCGCTTCGCGTCACCGTCGAGCCCGGTCGAACCGTCGAACTGAAGCTGACGCGAGTCGCGACGAAGAAGTAGTTCGACGACGCAACTGCTGATCAGTGCCGGGGCCATTGATGGCAAGAGCGTGACGTGCGATCCCGGCATCCGCGACGATATTCGCGGCGCGGGTGGATCGTATCGGGACGAAGCAGTCGTCGTGGACGGCTCGTTGATCACGGCCCGCGGCGTGGACGAGATTCACCTGTTCTGCGAGAGCATCGTGGCGGCCCTGGCGACGCGCGTGCGATCGTGACGGCGGATCGATGTCTCAGGAACTGAACCCACCGGGGGCCCAAGATGGCGAACGACGAATTGGTCGAACTGTATCGCGCCCGCGGGGCGGATGAAGCTCATGCCTTGCGCGCTCGCCTCGAAGACGCCGGGGTGATGGCACGGGTCGATGGAGAATTGCTCGGTGGACTGGTTGGCGAAGTGCCATTCGGCTGGGTGACGGCCCCGCGCCTCCTGGTCCGAGCAGCCGATCGGGAAGCGGCCGAGTCGATACTGGCCGAGTTTGTTCGCGAAACGGTTCGATCGGCGGCCGGGCGAAAATCGGGTGGCGATGGCTGCCTGGCCTGCGGTGCGGAAATGGGGGATACGGAAATCTGTGCGGCCTGCGGGTGGACGTTTGGCACCGATTCGCCCAACGACTCGGAGTGATGCGCCGATGTCTTCCGAGACCCCCGAAGTCGATCCGAACACCGAGCCTCCGCCGATACGGACCGATTGGGCCGAGGTTTTCGTGGTTCTTTGTGTAGGAATAATTCCCTTCACTTTCGGGGCCGTGGCCCACCTCGGGTATTACAAGCCTGGTCCGTATTGGGCCGGCTCATTGCTGCTCATCGGAGAAAGCGGTTGCATCATCTACGTGACGCTCTACCTGGTCCGTCGAAGCGGTCAGTCTTGGGGCGACTTCGGACTCGCTCGACCCGGTGCGGAAGATCTGTTGGTTGGACTCGCACTGCTGATTCTGGCCGAGGGTGTCTGGCGACTTCAGGTTGGCCTTGGTCTCGTTGGTTCGGCGAGTGACGGCGTCGATTTTCCAACTCCGCGAACCAGGCTCGACTATTGGCTCATGACGATCAAGTTCGCGATCGCGGGGCTCAGCGAAGAAGTGGTGTGTCGCGGTTACCTGGTGACTCGACTCGGCACGTTGCTTCGTTCACGCGGCCTCGGCATGGTCGTGTCGGCCGGCGCCTTCGCGTCGTACCACCTGTATCAAGGCCCCTCCGGCCTGCTGTACACGTTCTTGTTTGGACTGGCTTACGGTGGTGCGTTTCTCGCGTGGAAGCGTGTCTGGCCGTTCGCCATTGGACATGCACTTTACAACATGCGTATTGAATTGCTGGCTTGAAGCCGTACGCCAAGATGCCCTGGCGTACGGCCGGATTCGCTTTACTTGTCTTTCAACACTTTCTTCAGATCGTCGTCGAGCGTGGCCGGCTGAGCGTTGCGGTTGACGACCTTGCCGTCCGGGCCGATCACGAACATCATCGGTAGGACCGTGATGCCGTACTGCGTGGCGAGCACGCCGTCCTGACCGCCGGTCGCGTACAGGTGCGTGCCGGCGACGCGGTTGGTCTTCACGAACTCGTCGGCCTCTTCCTTTTTGCTGTCGAGGTTCACGGCCACGATTTCAACCTTGCCCGCGAAGCCTGAGGTCGCCTGGGCGATCTTCGTGAAGTCGGCGGCGGCCGACGAGTTCCAGCTCGCCCAGAAGTACACGACAACCGCCTTGCCACGCAGCGTCTGCGAACTGAACGCCCCCCCGGCGAGCGTCTGGCCCGTCAGCACGAGCGGTGCCCCTTCGAGGTTAAGCCGCGTCAGGCATCCTTGCGCCTTCTTGCCGAGCGCGTGGGTCGGGAAGTCTTTGACCAGCTTCTCGTACCACTTCGTGGCGTCGGCCGTCTTGTCGACGAACTCGTTCAACATGCCGAGTTGCATGAGCGCGTCGGGCGTGTCTTCGCCCTTCGGGAAGTCGGTCGCGAACTTGGCGAGCTGATCGCGCCAGGTGTCCTGGAGCTTCTGGAGCTTGGCCGGCTCGCGGCCGACGCGTGGAAGCTCCTGGGCGTACTCGCCGCTCATCTCGCGGAACACGATGTACGCGTGCAAGCTGCTGCCGGCCGCGTCCTTCGCGACGGCCGTTCGCCACAGGCCAAGTCGCTTCAAGGCCGACTCGTCGAGTTGCTGCGAGGCGGCCGCGTACGACTCGATCGCCTGGCGAACCCACACTTCGCGGGCCGAAGCTTCTTCGGCCTTCGTGAACAGGGCGGCGATCTGTTCGAGCAGGGCGGCGCGCTTCAGGTTGTACTCGACGACCCCTTCGCGGCCCGGCTTGGTCGGGCCCTTGGCGTCGAGGTCTTTCATCTGCTCGATGAACTTGTCGCCGCCGGTTGGAACGCGGATCTGGCCGTTGCCAGCCACGTTGTCGGGTTGTTGTTCGCCCGTGTTGACGCCCGGCACCGGGGCCTGCACGATGCGCCAGGCGCGATCGACCTGGACCAACTCGCCCGTCTGCAGCCAGTTGTGCTTGGCGTCCTTGCCATCGCCTTCCTGATAGAGAATCGTGCCGTGCCGATAGCGAACGTAATCGTTCGGCGCGCCAATCGAGTCGGCCGCGATCGTCTGCGGGCCCTTCGTTTCGAGGTGCACCCAGACGGTGCTCGGCGACAACTTGGCGAGGTCGGCGATCGTCTTCTGGAACTGCGTGCCGGCGAGCGCGAGCTTCGCTTGCAGACGATTCGCCTCAACGGCCGGCAGGGCGAGCTTCGCCAGGTCGGCCTTCGAGAGCATCAATGCTTCAAATCGTTTCGCGTCTTTGGTCACGATGGCCGCGAGGATTTCCTGGCTCACTTCCTCGGGCGAAATCGCGAGCCACGAATCGATCTTGCCGTCCGCGTCCGAATCGATGCCGATCTTCGAGCCGAGCGAACCGAGCCAGCGGAACTGCGTGATCTTGCCGGTGCCGGTGTCCTCTTCGCGATAGACTTCCTCGCCATCGCGGAAGTAGGCGAACATGTTGACGCCGCCCTTGCCGGTCGTGTCGTGGAACTTGCGGAGGATGCGGGCCTGGCCGTCCTTGAGGACCCAGGCGGTCGCCGCCCCTTTGCCCTTTTCGAGTTCGACCGTGCAAGCCGTCGTCTCGGCGGCCGTCGGGATCGAGATGTCGATGCCCGGCTGCTTCGGCTTGTAGCTCAGGATCAGATCGACCGAGGGCGGAGGCGCGGCGAACGCGAGGGACGACCCCCCGAGGAGAACGAGCGCGGCCAATACCCGAGTGCCGAAGTGGAACTTGCCCATCCCACGCCTCCGAAGTGAGAACGATTCGCTATCCGAAGGGATCGACCGATCGGCGCGGACTTGTGTAGGGAAGGGATCGAGTTCGAGTTGGATCGGGATCGGAGAATTGGAAAAGTTGACCCAGCTTGCCGAGGTTGGAGATTTGTATGGGAGCACTGAGGACTCGGTACTCAGTACTCCATTCGCCATTCTCACTTCTTCGCCGGCCCCGCTGGCCCGAGGGTCTTCACGACGGTCGCGGTCAGGTCCGCGAGCTCCGCTTCACTCGGGGCGGTGCCAGCCTTGAACTTCCAGCGCTTCACGACGCGGAACTGATGGTAGAAGACGATCACGAGATCGTCTTCCGCGTCGATGCCCATCGCCTTGACCTGGGCGGGCACCAGGGCCTCGGTGCCGGGCATCTCGGTCGCTTCGGCGAGGCCGATCGTCGTGCGGGCGGGCTTTGCGCCGTTGACGAACCGCTTCACTTCGTCGAGTCGGGCGTCGCGGGTATTGTCCGGGTCGTGTTTGCGGAACTCATCCTTCAGAGCCAGGAACACGACGAAGGCGCCGAGTTTCTTGGCCTTGTATTTGTCCGCCAGATCGTCGGTCGCCTTGACGATCGAGCCGACGGCGCTTTCCGCCTTGTTCGGGATCGACTTCGAGAAGACGGCGATGACCGGGTTCAGGCCGTGTTCGTCGACGAGGTCGGGCATCTTCCCGGTGCGATTGCGGACATCGTCGGCCGGGAACCGCGGCTCGTTGACGACGAAGGCCCGGAACCCCTGCGTCAGGTCCTCGGCCTTGTCCTGCGCCGGCGCGCCAAAGGCCAGGGCGAGGCCGAACGCGGCGGCCAACATCGAACGGCGGACGTACTTCATCGTTGCACCCGATCGAATTGATCATCGGCCCGCGCGCGGCGCGAACCCCACCACAGGTTTAGCCTGACGACCGACGGCCCGCCCGTCAAGAGAACTCGCGACTTCTCGCGGCCGACAACGCCTATTGGCCCCGCACGCTTGACACGACCGTCAGTTCGCGTGGACGGTCTTGAAATGATCGGCGAAGTGCTCGTGGGGAATGTGCCATTCGCAATCGTCGCACGAGGGCACGTCCGGGAAGCATTTGGCGCAGAACAACGGGCCGCCATGATAGTACTGTTCGAGCCGGCCGCGATCCCCTTCCGCGGCGGCTTCCAGGTTCAACGGCAAGGCGATCAGCGACTTG
>JANLUE010000518.1:0-1216 GCA_031363325.1 Gemmataceae bacterium | reverse complement strand
GGAGCCGCTTCGGCGACACGCAGATAGCCCCGGCCGATGGCTTCGAGGCCGGGGTCGCTCTCCCAATCAACGTTTGATATTCGACCCGCCCGCATTCGTGAGCTATCTTTCCGCTACCCCCTCCGTGCCACGTCGCCCACGTCGCTCACTCGCCCACTCGCCCACTCGTCCGTCAACCAACTTCTTCGGACGGAGTGAACTCATGCGCCGGCGCTTGCTGCTCGAAGAACTGACGGCCCGCATCGTGCCGACGTACCTGGGCAATCAGGTGTTTCCGCTCGACAACCCGTGGAATCAGGACATTTCGTCGGCGCCGGTCGCGGGCAATTCAGGTGCGATCATCAATGCGATCGTCGCGCGACACAACGGCACGGCCCCGAAAGTTCACGCCGACTGGGGCAACCCGAACGACGGCAATCTGTACGGCATCCCGGTCAACGTGGTCAACGGCTCGACGCCGAAGGTCTCGGTCGTCGTTCCGAATTTTGGCTACGGGGACGAAAGCGATCTTGTCGATGTGCCGATCCCGGCGAACGCGGTGATTGAAGGCGATGGGGCCAATGGCCCGGCCGACCCGTCCGATCGCGGCGACTCGCATTTGCTCGTCTACGATCAAACCAACAACTTGCTTTACGAACTCTATCAGGCCATCCGACCGAACGAGACGGACTTCCCCTACGGTGGAACCAAGCCGACCGGCCAGTGGGGGGCCTATCAGATTTCGTTCTGGGACCTGAACGACAACAGTTTCCGGACGATCGGCGCGACTTCGGCGGACGCGGCCGGCCTGCCGATCTTGCCGGGCCTCGTGCGACCGGACGAAGTGAATCCCGTCTCGGCCGGGGGCGTTGGCGTGATCGACCACGCCATTCGCATGACGTTGCACGACACGCGCGATCAGTTCGTGTTCCCGGCGTCGCACGAAGCGAGCAACTTGACCGCGAACAATCTGGCCCGCATGGGCGAGCGGTTCCGCTTGAAGTCGACCGTTACGATCCCCACAACCTGGTCGCCCGAGGCCAAGGCCATCGCCCAGGCGATGAAGACCTACGGCCTGATTGTCGCGGACAACGGCTCGGACATGTACTTCACGGGCGCGCCGTCGACGCAATGGGACATGGGCGAGGTCCTGGACATTCAGGCGTTGAAAGCGACCGACTTCGAAGTCGTCGATCTCGCGCCACGCGTCACCTCGTTGAGCGTGAACTCCGGCCCG
>JANLUE010000505.1:0-7569 GCA_031363325.1 Gemmataceae bacterium | reverse complement strand
CGCGGTGCTCACCGACGACGTCAAAGAGTGGAAAGCCCGACCGCGGCCGAAGCTGAAGAAGGCATCGGAGCGGTAGCCAATCGATTGGGCTCGTCGCACGGCGTGACCACACAAACAGCGGCGGACAGTACTGCTCCGCATCTTGCGGAGAAGTCCAGAGGAAAGACCTTATCTCGCATCATCAAGCGAAATCTGTTCGTTGCCGTTGCGCGTGATGGCCGCCCGCAATCGCACTTCGGCCACATCGCCGCGCAGGAACCGAACCGATCCATCGCCCAAACAAACGCGAAAGCCATCGCGGAAGATCGTGCGCGGATGCACCGGCCAGTCGGGGCCGAAGGGAATGTTCTCGGGCTTGGTCCACGGCACCGGCTCGCCGGCTTCGACGATCATCAGCGTGTTCGACAGGCCATCGGTGCATGCGGAGAGCGGCTGGCCTTTTGGGCCATCAAACAAGGACCCCGGACCGGCATAGACGTGACACACGGTGTGATTCGGCGGCATCAATTTCCGTTTGGACCCGGGTGCGGCGTAGGTCGATGGCATCCGATCGAGCAATTGAATATTGTGCGGGCTGTCCCAGGGCTCATCGAGCTTGAACTGCGCATACAAACTGTCCCCCTCGACGTACGGAAGGAGCAACACGCGCCAGCTATAGCGTGGCGTTCCGTCGGGGCCGTACACGACGGCCGGTGGCAGCGAACCATGGACGTCCGCATAGTTATGGAACGCCAGGCCGAGCTGCTTCAACGTTCACTTCGAATGATCGGCGGCTTCTTGAATCTTCTCCAATGCCCCGAGACCGAACCCGGTCAAACACGCCGCGGCCAAAACAACGATGCCAACGGAAAGTCGCGAACGATTGCGGCGGGTCATGGCACGCTCCGATTGAGGATGCGGGGATTGTCGGTCGAGTGAGCGGCGAACGCAAGCGAAATGTTCGCCGCGCAACTCATTCGCCACGATTGCACGCGCGAATCGTATAACACTTGCCGCAGATCTGGAACTCGACTCCGACGAAGAAGTTCCACGAACCCTTCGCGGCTTCCTTTGCGGATTCGACCATCGGTAAGCCCCCGAGGGGGTCGTTTAGCACGCCGGCCAGAAAGCTCATCTTGCGATTCGGCCCGTCGGGACAGTCCTTGTTTGGGCACGTCGCCGTTTCTTGGCCCCACCAGTTCTTGGTCGGCACGCCGCCGAATTGACTGTGGAATAAACACATCGACGCGTTCACTCGGTGACCGAAATATTCCTCGAGAATTGCGCGTCGGCGGATGGAGAGTTTCCGCGCCATGACATCTCTTTGATAGTCCCACTTGATCAACACTTCGCGGACTGCCTCAGGCATCCCCGCGACCAGTGCGATCGGCCGAGGCTTGAAATTGACTGGAGACGGAGGGCTTGATGGTCGGGTCATGGACGGTGGCGGAAACTGCTTCAATCGACCGTTCGGCTGGACCCGATAGGCGACATCGGACACGCAGCCCCAGCAGAAGTAAAGCGGTAGCCGGTCGAGGTGCCCAAACTTGTCGCGTCGAAATCGTCGATCGCGGCAGTTGATGTTCCAGAGTACCCACCAGGGGACTTTGCAGGTCGGGCAAGTCGCATTGCCGTGCGGCGGATCACCACCCAGCCAGTGGTCACCCTCGTCGGCCTGGCCGGGCAGAATTCGATAGCGGGTCTTCAGGAAGTTGCGCGCAGGCATTTCTCACCCGGAGAGATTCGAGCGTTTGAACTGTCGAGGCGGCATGGATTTCGTTGCCCGCGCGGCGGGCTACCCTGGGATACGCTTACCCATCCGCGATGAGACAATCGCCGGTTTCAATCCGACTCGAGTTTCAACTTGGCATGCGCCACATTGCTCGCCTTGGCCGTCAATACCGCTCGCCCCGCACGCGGGCGAACTCGCGTTTCACTTCACGCTTTTGCAAGACGACGAGCGCCCAGACGCCGAACGGCACGAAGGGAATGGCCAGAAGTCCCAGGAGTGCGATCGTGCAGACGAGCAGGATCGCGGCGGCCATCGCGAGCCCATGGTTGCGGCAACTTTGCATGCGAACGCCGCCCATCGCGATGAGCGCGAACATCGCGACGCCGAGAACCGCCGAAACCGCGATGAAGATCCCCATCACAAAATCTTCGCCGGCCCGAGGCCGTTCTTCGACCACCAGATAGAGGCCGGCGGCGAAGCCCACGCTCGACAAGAGAATTCCGATAAACCCGGCAATCGCCATGGCGAGGCCCGGCCCACGCACGGCGCGGCGGGGGTCGAAATCGTCGAAGCCGTCTTCGTCGAAATCGTCTCGTTGATCCCCGTACCGATCGCGGTCGCGTCGCTCGTACCGGCTTTCGCGGTACGAGCCACGCGGCGCGGCCGGTCGATCGTCGTCCCAGTCGGGCATGGTTAACTCGCCGATGCGCCTTCGCACGAGCACGGCACGTCGAATCAATCGATCCGGTCGGAAGACCTCGCTGACTCCGCACGGAACGCGGACTTGACATCGTCGTTCATCAAGACCACGAGGCCCCAAATTCCGGGGAGTAGACCGATGCAACAACAACTCATGCCCGGCACGATCGAAATGATCGAACCGGTGATGCCCATCGGATATCCGCGAAGCTGCTTCATCTTCGACCCGCCGATGAACATGAACAAGCCGCTGAGGAACGCGATTCCACCGTAAATTGGCCCCGTGACTTTCGTGGAGGCGACGAGATCTTCCCGCGGCGGAATCTTCTGACGTTTTTCGGCGGGCTGGTTTTTCTGCATGTCTTCGATCCAGTCGAAGTAGGGATTGACCCAGGCCTCTGGCGCGATCACATTCAGAACGGCCCACATCAAGCCGACTGCGACAAACCAGGCACCATACAGTTGGAGTAGGGTCGCGGGCATGCGAACGCGTGCTCGGGCCTCTTCGAGACGCCGATCCCGTCGCCGATCTCCATCTTCTGGCCCCCGGTCGTCGCGTCGCCGCTCGTCATCTCGGCTGTCGGGTTGGTCGTATTCGTCGCCGCGTGCCATGGCAGACCTCAGTAGGTGATCAGACTGTAGACATCGTAGTTCGCCAGCCGTTCGCGGCCGGCCAGGAAGGAAAGCTCGACCAGGAAGGCGCACCCGGCCACGGAACCGCCCGCGTGTTCGATCAAGGCACAGCCGGCCCGCATCGTCCCGCCGGTCGCGAGCACATCGTCGACCAGCAGGACGCGGGCCCCAGGCTTGATGCCGTCCACGTGCATTTGCAACTCGGCGCTACCGTACTCGAGGTCGTACTTCAAGCTATACGTGCGATGGGGCAGTTTGCCCGGCTTCCGCAATGGGACCAACGGCAACTTCAGGTCGAGGGCGAGCGGGGCAGCGAACAGAAAGCCGCGAGCTTCCGCGGCCGCGATCGCGTCGATGGGTCGATCGCGATAGCGGTCCGCCAGCAAGCGAATCGACTCCGCGAACGCGGCCGGCTCGGCCAGCAAGGGCGTGATGTCCTTGAACTGGATGCCCGGTTTGGGAAAATCTTGAATGTCGCGGATGTGATCGGTGAGCTTCATGCGATCAGGGTATGCGCGACCTTCACGCGGGAAACGGGGAAACGGAATGGAACTGACGATCCGCCGCGCGCGGCCAAACGACGCCGCGACGATTGGCGAGTACAACGCCCGACTGGCCCACGAGACCGAGGACAAGGAACTCGACCCCCAGGTCGTCGCGCGCGGCGTCGCGAAAGTACTCGCCGATCCGGCGAAGGGCTTCTACCTCGTGGCCGAACGTGCGGGCAAAATCGTCGGCCAGTTGATGGTCACGTTCGAGTGGAGCGACTGGCGCGACGGCTGGGTCTGGTGGATCCAGAGCGTGTACGTTCGGGCCGACGCGCGACGCTCCGGCGTCTTCAAGTCGCTCTACGCCGAACTCCTGGCTCGGGCCAAGTCGGCCGGCGATGTGGTTCGCGTGCGGCTCTACGTCGAACGCGAGAACACGCGTGCCCAGGCGACGTACCTCGGCCTGGGGCTGTGCGATACGGGGTACTTGGTATTCGAAGCGGGCGAGGTTCGCTAGCGAACTTTCCACAGCCGCAATGATCGCCGTCGATTCCGCAGGGGGTCTCTATGCGTCTCGCTATGTTGCTCCTGTTCGCCGTGCCCACACTGGCCGCCGAACGGACCGTGACCTTCACGTCGCCGATGTATTTCCTTCCGCCAACCAAGGCGATCGTCGTCTCGAAAGCGGGCGAGCCGGCGCCTGGCCAGCCGAAGCACGTGGCCGTTGTCACCGTGACCGACTTGAAAGAATCGGCCAAGCTCGCGACCGATGGGCCGTTCGACCTTTGGTTCGTGCCGAAAGACGGCCGACCGGTCCGAGTGGCCGCGAACTGGAAGCCGACACTTGATTCGACCGAAGTGAAGCTGAACGACGCGCTCGGCGTCATCGCGGTTCGCGGCGCGGGCCAGCCGCGCGGGAGCTTGCTCGTCGTGCCGTTCGGCGACCCGGGGCCCGAGGGGAAGGGACATACGGTCGTCCAGGCCGCGAGCGAAGTGCGGGCCGACCTGGCGGTCCCGCCCGGCGACTACGCCGTCTGGCTTGTGCCGGCCGGCGGGGCCCGAGCCCGGCCGATCGTCGATAAAGTGCGCGTCCAGGCGGGCAAAACGGCGACCGTCGATTGAATCGAACTCGCCGGGGCGAGCTTCGTCGGTAAGATTCTGGAATCGATCGAACCAGGAGGGAAGTGATGGCGAAGACTTCGTGCCCAATCACCCGCAAACAATTCACCGACGGCGCGAAGGCTGTCACCGTTCAGATCAACAACGTGCCCATGCTCGTCGAGCCACGCGAGTTCGCGACCGGGTCGCTCGGCTGGTACCTGAACGGCAAGACCGTCGTCGAAGTCGACGGCAAGGCCGTCACGGTTCAAGTCGGGCTGAACATGACGATCGTCGGGAGCAAGGAACTGCCGAAGGAATAGCGTCTGGCCAAGCGCGAGTTGACCGGGACGAGCGCCACGTTGCGCGAGGTCTTCGGCTACGACGCGGCGCACCAGATGACCTCGGAGACGCGGTACAGCGATCTGGCCGGCACGACGAAGGTCGGGGACACGCTAAACACGTTCGACGAGTCGGGCCGGCTCACCAAGCGGCAGCACCGGAACGGCTCGAACACGGTGCCCGGTGATTGGAGAACTTATGCGAAAAACGGCCACCTTCTTCCTCGTCGCGGTCGTCTCGATAACGCGAGCGGACGAGAAGATCGACACGGCCAAGGCCGTCGAACAAGCGAAGGCCATGGCCGAGGCGACGGTCGCGGGTGACTACGGCAAGTTGGCCGACTCGACGCATCCGAGAGTGATCGAATTGGCGGGCGGTCGCGAGAAGATGATCGAACTCGCCAAGTCCCAATTGGACTTGGTGAAGAAAAAGGGCCTTTCGATTGAGTCTTTCACTGTTGGAAAGGCGGCGGACCCAGTTGTGGATGGCAAGTCGGCGTACGTCGTGATCGCGACCAAAATGGTCATGAAGTCAACCGGCTCCAAAATTGAAGCGGAGTCGTACTTGCTCGGAGTTTCGACGGATACTGGAAAAGCTTGGACGTTCGTCGACGCAGCGGGGCTGGTGAACGCCAAGGCTCGCAAGCAAATCTTTCCGTCGTTGCCGGAAGGACTGAAGTTGCCGGAGCGAAAGCAACCCAAGGTAACTCCGATCAAAGATTAGGGCAACACCGGCTTCCCAACCGCGATGGCCGCGACGCCCCGGAGTTCCTTGACGTGAACAAAGTCAACGGGGCGATCGTCGGCGGAGACGGCCACTTTCGAGCCGCGACGAAGCGACTTCAATTCCACCTTGTTGCCGCCGAGATCGAACAAGTCCGCATCGGCGAGGCGGAGTTGTCGTTGAAACGTCTGCGGCACTTCGATCGTCCGTTGCCGAACGACGGCTCGGCCGTTCTCGATGGCCGTGAACGCCTGCGTGACCGCGACGCGTTGCGTGAACGTCGCGGTGACGGCCAGACCGTCGGGCGTTTCCGCGATGACTCCGATGCCTGGAGCCGGTGGCTTGGGGGCTTCTTGACAGTGAGCGGCGAACGGCGCGAAGAAAATCGCCAGAGCGATCGAGGTGGCACGCATGACGAAGCTCCGCTGCGATTGGCTTTCCCTTCTCTAAGTTAACCGTCGGGGATCGAACCGCAAAGGCAAAACTCGTTCGGAGCGTAACATGGCCGCGATCGCGGGAAAGATCGTTCTCATTACGGGCGGCGGAAGTGGCGTGGGCGCGGCGGCGGCCGAACAATTCGTCGCGGCCGGCGCGAAGGTCGCCATCGCGGGCCGGGACGAAGCGAAGTTGAAAAAGGTGGCGGCAGGGCTCGCGGGAGTTTTCGTTCACGCCTGCGATGTGGCCGACCCGACCGAAGTCGCCAAATTGATCGACGCGGTCACGGCGAAGTTCGGCCGGATCGACGTGCTCGTCAACAACGCCGGCACGAACGTCAAGGCCCGCCGAATGCGCGAGCTTTCGGTCGAGGACTGGCAGCGGCTCGTGCGGACGAACCTTGATGGGGCGTTCTTTTGTATCCGCGCCGTGCTTCCGCAGATGATCGAGCGCAAAGAGGGGCTCATCATCAACGTGAATTCGATCAGCGGCAAGCGGGCCTACCCGCTCGCGGGGGCCGGCTACGCGGCGAGCAAGTTTGGGATGCACGCGCTGGCCGGCTGTCTGGCGGGCGAGGAAATCGAAAGTGGCATTCGCGTGAGCAGCATCTACCCCGGCGAGATCGACACGCCGATCCTGGAAGTCCGCCCAAATCCCGTGTCGGCCGAGCAACGCGCCAAGATCCTGAAGGCGGAGGACGTGGCGGCCGCGATCGTCTGGGTCGCGGGTCTGCCGGCGCACGTAAACGTGCCCGAACTGATCATGAAGCCCTCGGCGCAGGCGTATTTCTAGACCACCCGGAAGTCTGCCGAGGCCCAGGCGCCGATGCCTGCGGAATTCAACGCGCGGACGAACCAACGATACCGGTGGCCCGTCACTAGATCGGACGGTGGCATCCAGCTCGTGTTGGCCGTTGAGACGACGAACACCTTCGCCTTGCCCGTGGTCAGGTCATTCACTTGCACCTGATAAGTGGCCACGCCCGCGATCGCCGACCATGCGAAGCTCGGCCGTGGGCCGCTCACGTCGCCGATTGGGCCGGTTGGCGTTGGCCGACTGACGGCAAACGTGACCGGGGCACTCCAATATGCGACGCCCGCCGCATTGAGGGCCTTCACATAGACGCGGTAAGTTCGACCCGAGACGAGGTCCGCGGGCGGGGCCCAGGAAGTTCCCGCGACCGTCGTGTTCGGGAACAGGTTCGCCCGTGCGCCGCTGACATCGTTGATCTGCACGCGATAGCCGGCCGCGCCGGTCACCGCAGACCACGTGACCGTCGGTCGAATGTTCGCCAGGTTGGCCGGCGCGCTGATCGCTGGCTTGCCGACGCTGAACGTGGCCGCCGTCGTCCAGGCCCCGAGGTTGGCGCTGTTCGTCGAACGGACCATCCACTTGTACGTGCGGCCCGAGATCAGGTCCGTGGCGGGGGTCCAGTTCGCG
>JANLUE010000492.1:0-3399 GCA_031363325.1 Gemmataceae bacterium | reverse complement strand
ACGCGGTCGGCGCCGATGATTTCGACTTTCGGCGGCGACTGTCGCGAGACCGGATCGACGACCAGCGGCGCGGCGCCCCAATCGAGGCCGAGTTTGCCGAGTTCTTCGCGAATGGCCAACAGGTCCCAAACTTGGACGTGCTGTGAGGTGGTCGCCACGGCCAGACGAGTGCCGTCGGGGCTAAATCGCGGCATTCCCCTGATCGGGAATGGCGACTCGAGTGTCGCATATTCCTGAAACGTCGCGACATCCAAAATTTGGATCGAGGCATCCATCCGCACTACGGCCAGGAGCTTGCCATCGGGGCGAAAGGCAAACGCGGCGGCCCCTTTGATCCCTTGATGAATGGGCAGCATTCGCCGACTGGACCAAGATCCGACCTCGAGCAAAAACGCTTCGGTCTTACCGCCGAAGGCCAGCCATTTTCCGTCGGGGCTGAATTCGAAAATGCCCCCCGCGTGGGCTTCGAATACACATGTTTGAGTTGTCACATCATAGACTTTTCGCCACGCGGCGGGCCAACCCCAGCAAGCCGCCCATCGGCCGTCCGGGCTAAGTCGAATGCCGTCGAGTTCAGGCTGGTCCCCAATTGTGATTTTTCGAGTTGGGTCGGCGGTCGTTCGTAGGACGATCTGGCTGTGGCTCTCCGCGACGCCGAGCCACTGGCCGTCGGCGCTGAAGCTGAAATCCGAAACGGCTCGCTCGGGCCAATCGGCCTCCCGGATGGGCGGGCCAACTCGAAATCGTTCCCCGGAGTCCAATCGTTCGATTGGCCAACGGAATATGTCGCCGCCGAGCCCGGAATACCACGCGTTGGTCTTGACGGCAATTGGGCCGGGGCCGCTTGGCAGGAGGTTGATCTGTTCGCCGGTGTTGGGGTTCCACAGCCGCGTACCATCAGTCCCCGATGACGCGAGGATCCGGCCGTCACACAACCAACGCGCGTTGCGCGGAATCTTGTTGCCGACGTGCCCCCACAATTCCTGATAGACTCGACTCGATACGACTTTCCGGACGCCCGCGATCTGGCCGAAATAGTAGCTCAATTCCGTCCCGTCCCGCGAAAAACCGTTTACTCTCCCTTTCAACGTCAACAGCAGTCGCCCGCTTCGTGTGGACCACAACTTGGTGGCGTCCTCGTAGTCCACTGTTCCAACGGTGGCACTGTCCGGACTGAAAAAAACGTGAGGCACTTCGGATTGATGGCCGGCCAGGACGAATTTCATCGCTCCCGTGGCCGCATCGTAAAGGTAGCCGCGGAAGTTGGCGCACCCCAACGCGACGAGCTTGCCATTCGGGCTCCACTTCATCGAATAAATTGTGCTTGGAGCCACAATCGCCTTGCCGGCTTCTTGTCCCGTCGCCGGATCGCGAAACGAAACGGTCCGGCCAGTGACCGTGGCCAGGCGCGAGCCGTCGGGATGAACGTCCACAACCTTCCCTTTGGCCGCGAGCAAAGTTGGTGCTTGCTTGGCCCGCAAATCGTAAGCGACGATCTTGTCTCCGCGCCAGGTCGCGAAAAGCCGTGTACAGTCGGGCCCAAAAACAAATGAAAGCGCGCCGACTTCTTCTTCGCACGCCGCGAGCACTCGCTTTCCGTCGCGCCAATCCCAGACCTCGAGTCGATGCTGTTTGTCCCTCTTCGAGTCGTCGGCCATGGGGCCGCGCGAACTGAAGGCGAGATACCGGCCGTCCGGACTGAACAGGACTGGCCAAATCGAGTCCGTCAAGGTGGAGAACTTGGCGAGTTCCGTCCCGTCGGATCGGCGGCGCACATAGACTTCGCCAATCCGATCGTTCCAGATCGCATAGTGCTGTAGGCTCGGGTCCATGGCCACGCCGGGCGTGATGACTTCCGTCGTCCAAATCGGCTCGCGGCCGACATCCATCAACGCGAGGCTGGCAATGGCCTCGTTGCGCAATTCCAGTGCGGTGGGCGAAGCGTCGGAGGGAATCTCGGCCGCCTTGGTCAAGACCTGAAGGCTGTCGAGTCGGCGGCCCGCCCGGCCGCTCCAGCGCTCGCCCTGGGCTTGGCGATAGTACGATTCGCGGAGCCGACTCATGGCTTCATTGCGGGCCTCGGTCGCGTCGTTTCGCGCTCCCTCGGTCGTCGCCAACTGACGGCCTCGCCAGACCGCGAAGCCGACCGCGACGACGGCCGTCGCGACCAGAAGGACGAAGATGGCGGCCGTCAAACTGGCCACGGCCGGGTTGCGGCGGCACCAAAGCCGCGTTTGCTCCATCGCCGTGGCCCGGCGGGCAAGGATGGGCCGGTCCTCGACGTAGCGGCGCAGATCGTCGGCGAAGTCCTTGGCCGAGGCGTAACGCGCGATTGGATCGCGCTGAATGGCCTTCAGGACAATGGTTTCCAAATCGCGCGGAATGGCCGCGTCGATCGACCTTGGCTTCGGCGGGTTCGCGGCCACGACCGCTTCGATCAGTCGCGCGCGCGGCTCGCCGTTGTAAGCCGGTCGCAGTGTCAGCATCTCGTACAGCGTCAGGCCGAGCGAGTAAACGTCGGCGCGTTGATCGCCCTGGCCGTCGAAGCGTTCGGGCGCCATGTACCGGAGCGTGCCGACGATGTCGCCCTGTTGGGTCAGATCATTCGACTCGGCCGCCTTGGCGAGCCCGAAGTCCGTGACCCAAACTGTCCCGGCCTGATCGAACAGCAGGTTGTTCGGCTTGATGTCGCGATGCAGAACACCCTGGCCGTGGGCGTAGGCCAGGGCGTCCGCGACTTGTACGCCGACGCGCGCAACCGTCGTCCAATAGTGACGGCCGCCGTCCGAGAAACTCCCCGAGAGGGATGGTGAACTCGCGGTCGAATCCGCCGGGCGATGGGGCGGAGTCTCGGCCAGTGGCGTCTCGGCCGAGCTGGAGCAAAACGTGGCCGTGAGCATGGCGGCGGCAATTTGCGAAATCGGGGGCGCGGCCGGATTGAACTCCGGCTTCGCCTTCAAACGCCGCACCTCGTCGATGACGGCGTCGAGCGGGTGGCCGGCGATGAACTGCATGACGTAGAAATGGCGGCCCTCGGCCTCGCCGGTGCCATAGACGGGGACGATGTTCGTGTGGTGCAGCCGGCCGGCGGCCTTGGCCTCGCGGCGAAAACGCTCGAGCCGCTTGCGATCGGCCAGGGCGTCCGTGGGCAATAACTTGAGCGCGACCTGACGACCAAGCGATTCCTGGATTGCCTCGTACACCACGGCCATCCCACCCGCGCCGATCCGACGCACGATTCGAAACTCTCCGAGCCGCTCCGGGTCGGAAAACGCGGGGGCGTTGTAGTCGCCGGTGCCATCGAGCGCATTTGGCTTGAGCTTTTCCAGGACGACCAAGGCGGGAAAGAGGGCGCGAACTTCCTCTTCGCGGACCGGGAGTCGATTGACGAATTCGGTC
>JANLUE010000464.1:0-1917 GCA_031363325.1 Gemmataceae bacterium | reverse complement strand
TCGCGGTCGAGTTCGCGGCCCGCTACCCGGAGTTGATGGGCCGTATGGTGCTGTTCTGCCCGTCCGGCATGGGCGACGTGGAACGCCTGCCATTAATGGAAGGGAACCGCGTCAACGATTACGAAGCGATCATCAAGGCCGTTTTCTATAGTCCGCGCCGAGCGGACCGATCCTTGCTGAATTACTATCGACGCTGCTTTACGAGTCGTCGGTGGAAGCTTGGCTTGATCCGCACCGTGAAGGGCACGAACGACCACATCGTTCGACCGAGGATGAAGGAGCTACTCCAACCGACCCTGCTGATCGGTGGCAAGGAGGACCAAATCGTCGACCATCTGGAAGGCGAACGGGCGATCATGGAAGTGCCGAACGGGAACGGCCATTTGCTCAGCCTGCCGCGCTGTGGCCACGCGCCGCAGATCGAAATGCCCCGCCTCGTGAACCGGTTGGTCGTCCATTTCCTGACGTCGTCCCGCCCCAGCGCCCAGCCGAGTTTCGTGAAGCTCCTCCGCCACAAACCCGCTCGAGTGCCCGTATGATCCCCGACGGCGACCGACTGTCCCAGAAGCTGAGCCCGCGCCGTCGCGGCCCCGACTGGTGGTTGATGCTGAAGAAGTTCGTCTCGCACGGGACGTCCATCGCTTCGTTTTCTCCGAGCAGCCGGTTTTTGTCCCGCTCGATGCTCAAGGGCATCGACTGGGGTCGCGCCAAGGTCGTGGTCGAACTGGGAGCTGGAACGGGACCGATCACCAAGGAACTCGTGAAGGCCGCCCCGGCCGGCACGAAGCTCGTGATCGTCGAACGC
Organism: Gemmataceae bacterium; assembly: GCA_031363325.1. Taxonomy (GTDB): domain Bacteria; phylum Planctomycetota; class Planctomycetia; order Gemmatales; family Gemmataceae; genus SIAJ01. The sequence goes on along the minus strand of JANLUE010000464.1, from coordinate 1,112 downwards.
GACCCGGACTTCTGCAATGTGCTGCGGAACAAATTTCCGATGCACGACATCGTCGAAGGCGACGCGTGCCGGCTCGACGAGATTTTGGCCGAACGCGGCATCGCCCGGGCCGATCACGTCATTTCGGGCCTACCACTGCCGTCGTTCCCGGCCGACCTGCGCGATTCGATCATCCGCATGTCCGCGAAGGTGCTCGGCAACGAAGGGGAGTTCCGGCAGATCACGAACATGCCGTGGGTGTACCTGAAGCTTTATCGGCAATACTTCCGCGACGTATCGTTCAAGCTCGTGCCTTTGAACCTACCCCCGGGTGGCGTGTACTACTGCAAGGGGTATCAGACCGTCGCGGCCTGATCACATCGTCGCTGTCGGGTCGTTCTGCATCATGCCGAAGATGTTCCCTTCCGTGTCCTTGGCGTAGGCGAGCCAGCCAACGCCGGGGATCGGCATCTTCGGCACGGCGATGGTGCCACCGAGTTCGCCGAGCTTTGCCAACCGCGAATCCAGGTCTTTTACGACGGCCGTACAGACGAAGGCGTTGACCGCCTGCATCTCGGCCGGCCCGTCCCCACGCCGACGCACGAGCCCGCCGTTGATCCCCGGCTCGTCGGCCGGCCCGGTCGTGATGACCCAATACTCGGCCGGCCCGTCCCACTTCGAGAACTGCCAGTCGAGCATGGCCGTGTAGAAGCGAACCGCGCGGTCCGGGTCGGCGGCGTGAACCTCGAAGTGTGTGACGCGAGCCATTAGAAATCCCCGATTGTGCTTTGACGAAGCGACATTCGACTACGAATGTCGTTCTATTCCCCAGTGCGAGTCCTCGACAACAGGCCCGGCCGACGCTCCGCGCGTGAAGTCCGAGACCGAGCGACGCTTCAAGACCGAAGCGACCCGGCGGGGGATTGAGGAGTTGAATTGGGTTGCGCGATCTGTCGCCGAAAAACAAAGTTGGCCCTCGCCGGGGCGTCCCTGCCCGCGGCGAGGGCCTCCACGGAGGCCCGAGGCATCCCTGACTCTCGAGACCCCAAAGGTCCGGCCGACCGGATCGCAGAGAGCAGCCGAAGCTGCCCCACCTGATCAAGCTCAATACCCACGAGAATCCTTACGGCCCC
>JANLUE010000445.1:0-2805 GCA_031363325.1 Gemmataceae bacterium | reverse complement strand
AGGGCCGTGTAGCCGGCGCTCGTGTTCGCGGGCGGAAGCTGAGCCCGCGGTGGTAGAGCCGTCGCGGCGGCCGCACTGAGCGGTTGGCCGGCCCCCCGAAGTCCGCTGATCACGAAGACCCCACCCGATTCGGTCGCCCCGATGTCGATCGTTCCTTGAAGGACACGAGCGAAACCGCGTTGATCGGTCGTCGGGGCACCGGAACTATCGCCCGCGTTGATCGCCGGGCTGCCGGGCAGTAGCAAGTGCGTCTTCGTCGGCCCGCCGAAAAACCCGAGCGGCGAGAGGCGCGGATCGATCGGGCTCGCGGTCGAGCCCTTGAGATCGGTTGGGTGGAGGCCGGACGCGTTGCCCGAATCGACGCCGATCAGGTTGTGACCCGTACTCGCGAATGATCCGGTCACGTCCGGATCGTGGCCGTTCGCCGTGTTCCGGGCGATGATCGTATTGCGGATGCCGACCTTGGCGTCGAACTCGTACAAGCCGCCGTAGTAGCCGGTGAAGCTGAACTTCAGGCCCGCCACTCCGCCGGCGACCTTCTCGATGAACGCGGGCGCGTTTCGCACTTCGTTGTTGGCGATGGTCGAGTGATCGATTTGAGTGCCTTCGACAATCGCCAGGATTCCGCCGGCCGCGCCCGTGTAATACGCGTAATGTCCGGCGTACATGTTGTCGGCGATCACGACATTGCCACTGATTATCGAGTTGTCGATCTTGGCGGGACCGAAGGTCACGAGACCACCCGCGCCGCGTGTGTACGTCGGCGAGGCGGTGTTGCCACTCACGGTCGAGCGGGTCAATTCGAGTCCGTTGTAGCCCGAGTAAATTCCGCCAACCGTTTCTCCTGTATTGCCGCTGATCGTCGAATCGACGATTCGCAACTTCGAACCGATGTTGATCCCGCCGGCCGATCGACCGGTGTTGTTGCTCACCGTCGTTCGGACGATGTCCCACGTGCCGTAACCGAACAGGCCACCCGCGGCGGAGCCGTTATTGCCATCGAACAGCGAATCTTCGACGCGAATATTGCCGCTGAAGGCATAGCTCCAGATGCCACCGACGACGGAAAAGGGCGTAGTCGTCTGGCCGTTGCCGATGAACTTGGTTCGACTAATCAGTACGTCGGTCGTGCTCGGCATGAGGTACATGGCCGAGGCCGCGCTCGAATTGCCCTGGAACAGCGAACCTCGCACGGTCAGCTTGCCGCCTGAGGCGAGCCCCGCCGTGCCGAACCCCGTCGCGATGTTGCCACTGATCGTCGAGTTGTCGATCGTCAGCACCGAACGAGATTCGCTGCGGATGCCCGTGCCGTCGCCAACGCCCAGGTTGTTCGAGACGGTCGAGAACGCGAGAATCGCCGTGGCACCGACGCCGTTATGAATCCCGGCCCCGGAACCTGCTGAGTTTCCCGCGACGGTCGATCGCGTCAATGTCAACGTGCCGAGGTTTTCGATTCCCCCGCCCTGGCGCGAAGCCGCGCTTCCCGTGACGGTGGAGTCGGACAGGGACAGCGTGCCGCGATTCAGAATCGCTCCGCCGTTGTTGATCCCGCCGACCTTTCCATCCTTGAAATTCACCCGCAGAACGTTGACCGTCTTTCCGGCGGCGATGTTCAAGATGCGCGTCGTACCGCCACCACTGATCGTCGAGTTCGGCAGGGACGCGCCGCGGATCGTCACGTTGTCCGTGACCGCAACCTCGCTCGTCAACGCCACGGGGGCGGCGAACGGTTGGAAGATGACCGTGTCGGCCCCCGCATGAGCGTTGGCGTTCAGGACGGCCTGGCGGAACGAGCCGGGGCCGGCGTCGTTCGGGTTCGTCACGATGTAGTTGCTCGGAAGAGACTTCTCTTCGAGCGCGAGCAGTTGCGGTCGAACCGAGGCGAGGGGACGGGGCATGGCGACTCTCCAGGTGCACTGCAACGCCAGCGCGAACGGATCACGCAACCATCCGACTGGGATTTCGGGCACCCTGAATGTGATCGACCGATCGAGGGGTCGGCCGAAGGAGAAATGGTAAGGGAGGGTTATTTCGATTGCAACGGAAATTCTGGCAATCCGATTGGGCACTTGGCCAAGGCGTGCCCTCACTCCACCGACTGCCCCGCCAGGTCGCCGATCACGCGGGTGACGCCCTCATGGTCAAAGATTGAAGGTACGCCGCCCGGCCCGGCGAACAGGGCAATCCCCTCGCGAATCGCGAGTGCGTCGGGGTGATCGATCTCGAGGCGATCCCCATTCTCCATTGCCACCGTGAATGGCGAAAATGGCCTGCGGTGTTTAAACACCCGCATCGTTTGGTCAAAAGTGTCGCGATCCACGGCAGATTCCCGGCAAGAATAGATGAGGACATTCTATCCGTCACCTCACCCGGCCTCAAGCCTCCAGCCCGTCACATCACTTCATCACACGCAACAGCGGTTCAAGGATCCAGCGGAAGCTTCCCGAGAGTTGCGCCGCGAGCAAGCCAGCGACGGGCACGATGTACGTGAAGAACGAACCGACGAAGCCCGAGTCGAGCGAGAACTTGCCCGGCGTCGACTTCGTGACGCGACTCACGACTTCGTCGCGGTTCATTTCGACGAGCACATAGAGCACTCCCGCCATGCCGGCCGCGCTGAGGCCGATCAGGCCGATCAGCAAGAGTTTCTCCGGATGGAATGGATAAGACGTCGCGGCGAACAGCAGGAGCGACGAAGTCACGACGGCCGCCCACACCAAGTTCCGCAACTGCACGAAGAACTGCGACAGGTAGATCACGATCTGCGTGGCCGCGACCGATTCCGCCAGCGCTACCCAGGCGGGT
>JANLUE010000442.1:0-2465 GCA_031363325.1 Gemmataceae bacterium | reverse complement strand
CGTCGAAGGACTGAACAACAAGATCCGCGTCATCCAACGACGCGCCTACGGAATCCGAGATGAAGACTACCTCCGACTCAAAATCCTGACCTGCAACCTGCCAAAACTCTGAAAATCACCCACTAAAAAACCCGAAGATCCAAAACAAAGAGGCAGAACTGAGTTACGCGTATCTCCATGCGGTGGCGATTCAGGCTGGATTTTCGTGTGAGTATCGCAATCGGCATTTGGATGGTGCCGGCGTCGATGCGACCGTCACAGAAGACGGGCGAATTTTGGCGGAGGATTCGAAGTTGACCTATGTCCCGGTTGACGTTCAGTTGAAAGCAACCTATCAGGAGCTTGCCGAAGCAAACGGTAAGATGTCTTTTTCCCTTGAAATCGCTCATTACAACAAACTGAAATTGGAGTCTGTTGGAGCGCCACGAATACTCGTCTTGCTGCGACTTTCGAGGAGACCGGAGGAATGGTTGGAGTTTACGGATGAGGCATTGATCGCGAAACGATGCGCCTACTGGGTGAGCCTGCGTGGTGCCTCATCCGTCACTGGCCAGGAATCGCGAACAATATACGTGCCGCGAGCCAACGTCCTCTCGCTCGCTGGCCTGACAAATCTGATGACGCGATTCTCGCGGCAGGAGGTGATTCCATATGAGGGCGAGTGAACTACCGATCGCCCAAACGAAACTAATTGCGCCGCGAGCACTGCGCGCCTATGCCGAGGGGTTGGGGTGGGTTCGGGTTGATGGCGTCAATGGGGCGATCGCGGCCTACTCCAGCCCGCGGATCGCCAACGGAGAAAAGTCCAAGTCCGTCTGGGGAAGTTCGATTCGTTCTAATCGATCAAGATGAAGAGTTGCATGCTCGTGTGGATTTGGAGGCCGGAGACTATGCCCTTGCCGGTAAGGCGCACCTCTCGACCACGCCGGTTGTTTTTAGCGGCATTCTTCACCGTCAGCCTCGTCTCAATCGAATCGATTCAATCAGTCAGTTTGCTTTGGTGGACTCGCCACAGTGAATGAACCGTCGACCGTCCTTCAATTGCGCAGCGTGAGTCAAACATGATTGCCCCAACCGTCGAGCGAGCGATCGCCGTCTCGGTGGCCGGGTGGCTCGCCGTCACCGCCTACGGGCTGTACCTCGACTGGCGATCGCCTGACCCTCGTGTGATCGGCAAGCGTAGCGATGACGGCCCCCCTCGCCTGTTTCGTCGAGTGTTCGTCGATTGGCGCGATCTGCTTGTTGACGGTCTTGGTCGTCGTCACGCGAATCGGCGTTCTCAAGCAAGACGAAACGGCCGACCCGGCCGGCCGAACCGCTGTGCCGAAGCATCGGGCCGGCCCGATGGCGGGTACGGCCACGCTCATGTTTCTCGTCGGTTGCCTCATCGCCACCGCATTGACAACGATCGTCTCGGTGCTGTTCCCCTTCGAATGAGCGGCTGATTCGAGCGAACCGGCCGGGAGAAGCCGAACGAAGCGGACTTGGCGGCCATCTAACGCAACAAGGCCGGGCCTCGTGGCCCGGCCTCGTCACCTGCTCAACGATTCACTCAGTCCGGCAGGATCAACGTGGCGGCCGGCTTGATGTCGGGACTCTTGGCCGGCATGGCCTTCGGGCCGTCGACGATCGTCGGGATCGGGCCGGCTTCCGGCAACGCGGGCCGAACCATCGGGCTCGTAGCCGGAACCTTCGGGCTCGGGCCGTCGTTCTTTCCGGCGAACAGCGAGTACAGGCTCTTCTCTTCGACCGGGGCCGGCGGCATCGCGTTCTTCAAGGCGATGAACTGCTCGAGCGTCATTTTCGCGTGAGCGATCGTCCGGGCGTCCGGCTTCCGCGACAACGGCTTCTTGCCATCGTCTTTCTTGCCGTCGCCATCGAAGTCGGGCAACACGCCTTCCTTGGCTTTGCCCTTGCCCTTCAGTTCTTCCTCTTCGGCCGGAGCCGGCGGGGCGCAGGCGAGGCAGTTGTCGAGCGCGATCGACGCCAGTTCGCGAACGCGGTACGATCGTTCGGCCGGGTGGCCGTCCGTATCGAGGCCGGCGACCGAAATGTCGAGCGCCTCGACGACCTTCTTCGAGCAGCAGCAACCGCGACCCAGGGCTTTCGCCGCGGCGAGTCGAACGCATTCGCTACCGTCGGTTCTCAGGGCCGCGATGAGTTTGCCCTCGGCGTCCGCATAGTAACGGCAGTCGACGGTGCCGAGCACCTCGACGGCCGCGACTCGAGCCTTCGCCTCGGCCGCTTCTTTCTTCACGGCCGCGGCTTCGCCTTCGACGCCGGGCTTGAGCAGATCCTTGGCGGACGGCACGGCCGGGCAGAAGGTCGGGATGACGCCACCGGTCAGGGCACTGAGCGGTTGGGTCATGCCGTTGAGGAGTTGCCCGAGCGGGGTCTTGCAGAGTTTGCGCCGGCAATCATCGATGGCCTGGGCGCATTTGCCGAGCGGCCCGGCGGCCGGTGCG
>JANLUE010000441.1:0-11031 GCA_031363325.1 Gemmataceae bacterium | reverse complement strand
CGAGATTCGCCAGAAGGTCAAGTTGCCGGCCACGATGCCCGCCGACGGCAAGTTCGAAGTCTTCTGTCAAGACGCGACGGGCATTTCGCCGAGCGGCTTGCCGTTCCGACTCTCGGAGACGGCGAACAACGCGCTCGAAGTCGAGCCGAACGATTCGCCGACGCAGGCGACGCCCGGCACGTTGCCGTGTGCGTTCAACGGCGTGATTGAAAAGACCGGCGACATCGATCACTTCAAGTTCGCGGCCAAGAAGGGGCAAGTGTTCGACGTTCACTGTTATTCCCGGCGAATCGGCTCGCAACTCGACCCGATCATGTACATGGGCTTGATGGGTCAAGGCGCGATGGTTGGAAACGACGACGCGATCGGCCCCGATAGTTATTTCCGTGTGACGATCCCGCAGGACGGCGAATACTGGATCAACGTGGCCGACCATTTGAAGAAGGGCGGGCCGGCCTACTCGTATCGAATCGAGCTGACGCCGGTCGAGGCGAAGGTCGCACTGTCGGCCCCGCCGTTCAGCCTGTACACGCAGGAACGCCAGGCGTTCGCGGTCCCGCGCGGGAATCGGTACGCGACGTACGTCTCGGCCGGCCGCGTGGACTTCGGCGGGCCGGTCGCGATCAAGCCCGATGGATTGCCGGCGAAGGTCTCGGCCGCGACCGACGTGATGGCCGCCGACATGTCGCTCGTGCCGATGGTCTTCGAAGCGGCTCCGGACGCGCCACTCGCGTCGGGCCGACTCGCGTTCTCCGGCACGCACGGCGACCCGAACACCAAGATCAAGTCCGCCTTCGACGTCCGGGCCGACTTCGTCTACAGTGCCCCCGGCCAATCGCTGTACAGCTTCCGCAACGAATCGCAAACGGTGTTGGCCGTCACGGAAGCGGTGCCGTTCAAGATTTCGATTGTTGAGCCCAAAGTGCCGCTCGTGCACGGCGGGTCGATGAACTTGAAGATCGTGGCCGAGCGGGCCCCGGGGTTCAAGGCCGCGATCACGGTCGTGCCGCTTTACAATCCGCCGGGGGTCGGGTCGGCCTCGTCGGTCGTGATTCCCGAGGGCCAGACCGAAGCCTTGTTCGCGATGAACGCGAACGGCGGTGCGCCGGTCCGCAAGTGGAAGTATGTGGTTCTGGCGACGGCCCCGATCGCGAGCGGCCCCGTCTGGGTGTCGAGCCAGTTGGCGACGATTGAGATTGCCCCGCCATACCTCGCGCTCAACATGGAACGCGGAGCGGTTGAACAGGGCAAGGACACGCAGTTGTTCGTCAAGCCCGTGCCGACCAAGGCGTTTCCGGGCGAAGCGATCGTGCGCCTGATCGGCCTGCCGCCCAAGGTGACCACTCCGGAAATGAAGATCACCAAGGACACGAAAGAGTTCGCGTTTCCGCTCAAGGTCGAAGCGACGGCCCCCATCGGCATACACAAGAACTTGTTCTGCCAGTTGGTGATCACGGAGAACGGCGAGCCGGTCGTGCACAACCTCGGTGCGAGCGAATTGCGAATCGACGCCCCACTTCCGCCCAAGAAGGACGCCCCGCCGCCAGCCAAAACGGCCGCCGCTCCACCACCAATGGCGAACCCAATGGCCCCGCCAATGAAGCGCCTCACGCGCCTCGAGCAATTGCGACTCGAACAGGAGGAGCGTGAGAAGGCCGCCAAGGCGGGCGCCCCGCCGCCGAAGGTCGAGCCGAAAAAGAATTGACCGGCGGGCAGGCGTGCGATCCTTAAACCCCGTTCCGATTGAAACCTGGAGTTCGCCGCGAGCAGGCGAGCCGGTGTGGCGTAAGCCCACCGGGTGGCCCCGCAATCGCTTCACCAGCCTCTTTCGCTAAAAACTTCGATTGGGCGGGCGCGTGGCGATTCACCCGATGGGCTAACGCCCACCGGCTCGCCTCGCCCGCCAGATTACTCCCACTTTCAACCACAACTGAGTTTAATCCCGGCGATTTTCCCGGCGGCGACTTGTCGTTCGGCCGCCGACCCGCACAATGATTCGGATACACGACCGACAAACCTAATCGTTAGGGTTTGAACAACGAGGCAGGAGTCGAGACACCGGCCGGGTTCGCAGAGGCGCACATGTCGATTTTGAAGGAACGGAAGACGGAAGTCATTGTTCAACATCGCCGGACCGAGGCCGACAGTGGGTCGCCCGAGGTTCAGGTCGCGCTCTTGACCGAGCGCATCAACAATCTGACCGAGCATATGCGCGCCAACAAGAAGGACCACGCGTCCCGCCGCGGCCTGCTCAAAATGGTGAGCCGGCGGTCGGACCTGCTGAAGTACCTCCAGAACACCGAACGGCCCCGCTACCTGGCGTTGATCGCCAAGCTGGGGCTCCGGAAATAATTCAGTGCGGATCGCGGGCGGCGGAACGCGAAGTGAACATCGGTGTTGGGCCTTTCACTCCTCGTTCCGCACTCCTCATTCCACACTCTCACTCAGGTCGGTGGCTCGACTCCTGCCGCTACCAGTGAGAGGACAATTCAGTGCAAGTGACTACGGTTGAATGCGCCCTGGGTGGGGGCACCCTCAGTCTTGAAACGGGCAAGATCGCGAAGCAAGCCGACGGATCCGTGATGGTCCGCCTCGGCGATACCATGGTTCTGGCGGCGGCCGTCGAAGGCAACGCCCGCGACGGGGCCGATTTCTTCCCGCTCCAGATTGAATACCGCGAACGGACCAGTGCCGCCGGCAAGTTCCCGGGCGGCTTCATCAAGCGCGAAACCCGGCCGTCCACGAAGGAAACGCTCACCTCGCGGCTCATCGATCGGCCGATTCGGCCGCTGTTCCCGGCCGACTACTTCAAGGAAGTCCAGATCCACGTCACGGTCTTTTCGGCCGACAAGGTCAACGACCCCGACGTCCTGGGCATGATCGCGGCCAGCGCCGCGCTCCACGTTTCACCCCTCCCGTTTCTGAAGCCCGTCGGTGCCGTCCGCGTCGGACGCGTTGAAGGCAACTTCATCGTCAACCCGACGCACACCGACATGGAGACGAGCGACCTCGACCTGATCGTCTCGGGCACGCGGGAAGCGGTCGCCATGATCGAGGGCTTCGCCCGCGAGCTCCCCGAGGACGTGATCGCCGAAGCCGTCGCGTTCGCCCACACGCATATCGTCACGATCATCGATTTGATCGAGGATTTGCGGGAAAAGGCGGGACTCGGCAAGAAGGTGTATCCGCCAGCCCCGCCCGCGAACCCCCTGTCCCCGCACTTCGAAGGCCACCTCGACGACCTGAAGAAGCGCAAGCTCACCGTCAAGAAGCTCGAACGCTATGAAAAGGTCGATGAGCTGAAGGCGGAACTCAAGGCGAAGTATTTGGCCGAAGGCAGTACGTATACGCCAGCCAACTTCAGTGCGGCCTGGAGCGCCCTCGAAGAAAAGGCGTTCCGCGATCTGGCCCTCGCCGGCAAGCGCCTCGACGGCCGCGAGTTCAAAGAGATCCGGCCGCTCCATTGCGAAGTCGGCTACCTGCCGCGAACGCACGGGTCGGCCATCTTCCAGCGCGGCGAGACGCAGGCACTCGTGACCGTGACACTCGGCACGGTCGCCGACGAACAGAAAGTCGAGACACTCGACGGCGAGTACTCGAAGAAGTTCATGCTCGATTACAACTTCCCCCCGTACTCGGTGGGCGAGTGCAAGCCGATCCGTGGCCCGGGTCGACGCGAGATCGGGCACGGCATGTTGGCCGAGCGTTCGCTCAAGGCCGTCATGCCGCCAACGACCAAGTTCCCGTACACGATTCGTCTGATCTCCGAGATCATGGAGTCGAACGGCTCGTCGTCGATGGCGTCCGTCTGCGGTGGGACGCTGGCCCTCATGGACGCCGGCGTGCCGATCAAGCAGCCAGTCGCCGGTATCTCGGTCGGCCTCGTCAAGGACGGCGATCGCTTCACGCTGTTCACCGACATCCAGGGCGACGAAGACCATTTCGGCGACATGGACTTCAAGGTGGCCGGCACCCCGACGGGCGTGACCGGGATCCAGCTCGATCTCAAGATCGAAGGGATCAGTCAGGAGATCATCAAGGGGGCGCTCGCTCAGGCGAAAGATGCCCGCCGCGACATCCTGAAGGCGATGCTCGCCACGTTGCGGAAGCCGCGCGCCGAGTTGAGCGACATGGCCCCGCGCCTGCTCACCACGAAGATCAGCCCCGACAAGATCGGCCTGCTGATCGGGCCCGGTGGCAAGAACATCAAGGGGATTCAAGAATCGACCGGCGCGAAGATTGATGTCGACGATGACGGAACGGTCTACGTCGCCCACAGCGACGCAGCCGGCGCCGAGGCGGCGTTGGCCAAGGTCGAGGCGCTGTGCGAAGAGGTGGTCGTCGGCAAGACGTACACCGGCAAGGTCGCTTCGATCAAGGACTTCGGGGCGTTCATCGAGATCGTCCCCGGCAAGGACGGCCTGCTGCACATCAGCGAGATCGATCACTTCCGAGTCGGCCGGGTCGAAGACGTGCTTCACCTGGGCGATGTGATCGAAGTGAAGGTGATCGCGATCGACGACCAGAACCGCGTGAAGCTGTCACGCAAAGCCCTGCTCCCGCCGCCGGCCGGCGGGGCCCCGCAAGGCGATGGCGACTTCGAAGACCGCCCGCCCCGTGAAGATCGGGGTGGCGATCGCGGAGGAGATCGCGGCGGCCGGGGAGGCCGGGGTCGCGGTCGATAGAGCATGCAGGCAAGTGAATTGATTGAGCCGCACGATCTCCCTGGGATGTCGTGCGGCTATGCCATGCCCGGGGCGAATCGATGAACGAAGACCACGACCAACGCTTCAAGACCTTGATCCGCGAGTTTTTCGCGGACTTCCTGCGCTTGTTCCTCGCGAACTGGGCCGCCCGGTTCGACTTGAACCAAGTCGAATGGCTCGACAAGGAAGTCTTGCCCGAGCCGCCGGACGGGGCCCGGCACGTCCTCGACCTCGTCGCCAAATTGCGGGCGCTCGAACCAACGACGGGGCACGACCCCGATCAGCCCGTTCGGTGGTTGGCGCTCATTCACATCGAGATCGAGTCGCCCGATCGCAAGACTTCCGTCGAGTCGCGCCTGCCATCGTACTATCGACATTTGAAGGACAAATCGAACCTACCCGTGTTGCCGATCGTGATTTATCTGCGGGTCGGGCTCGAAGGCATCGGTGCTGCCGAAGTACACGACATCTGCTGGGACTTTCGGCCCCAGACAACGCGCTACCTTTACGTCGGCCTTCCCGGCCTGGACGCGGTACAATATCTCGAAGGGGAAAGCTGGCTGGGCGTCGCCCTGTCGGCGTTGATGAAGATCGACAAGGAACGGATCGCCTGGCTCGGCGCGGAGGCTTTGCGACGGCTCGCCGAGGCGCCGCTGACGGACCAGCAACGATTTCTTTTATGTGAATGCGTGGATGCGTATTTGCCCCTCGACCCGAAAAGTCGCGAAGTCTTCGAACGAATCAAGCTGGGCGAGCCATACACCAAGGTGCGAGCCATGAACCAAACGACGTACGAACGCGGCGAGAAGCGAGGCGAAGAACGCGGCGAATTACGCGGCGAAGAACGTGGCCGCACCAACACGCAAGTTCAGATCGCGGAAGCCATCCTGCGCGAGCGTTACGGTCCGCTCGACCAAACAGCACTGAAACGATTGCGTGAATTCCCACTCAACCGGGTTCAAGAAATCTTGCTGCAATCGATGCATGGCAAGTCGCTCGCCGAACTCGGACTCGCCGACTGAACATCGTCACCGCGGAGGGAGCCGCTTTTGCTTCGCCGAACTCGAGCGCCGTTGACCGAACTCACACCCCGTCGGATCGCACTCATCAAGCCCAGTGCGCTCGGCGACGTGATTCATTCGCTGCCGGTCCTGGGGACCCTTCGCGCTCGCTTTCCGGACGCCCATATCGCCTGGATCGTCAACCGGGCCTATCAGCCGCTCCTCGACGGCCATCCGTGCCTAACTCAAACGATACCGTTCGATCGCGGGGCGATGAAGGGCGGCGTCGGCACGGCAACCCGTGCGTCCCTCGCGTTCGCCCGGCGACTTCGCCGCGAACACTTCGACCTCGTCATTGACCTCCAGGGACTCGCTCGAAGCGCGCTGATGACACTGGCGACCGGCGCGAGGCGTCGGGTCGGCCTCAGCACGTCGCGCGAAGGCGCCCGGCTCGCGTACACGGACATCGTGAACGTCCCCGATCCCGACTTGCGACACGCGATCGACCACAATTGGTGCGTGGCCGAATCGTTTGGCATGGGCCATTTGCCGAAGCGATTCGACGTGCCGGTGCTTCCGGAATCGCGGTCCTGGGCGAACGCTCAACTTCGCGACTTGCCACGCCCCTGGCTCGCGTTCGGGGTCGGAGCACGCTGGCTGACCAAACGCTGGCCGCCCGAGAATTTCGCAGAACTCGCGCGACTCGCCCACGACCGATTCGGCGGAACCGCCTTCTTCGTCGGCACCCCGGACGAAGCCCCGCTCGCTCGCGAAGTGATCGCTCGGTTAAGCGGGCCGACCCGCGACTTCGTTGGCACGACCTCGTTGCAGCAACTCGCCGCACTGCTTGAAGCGTCCGATGCGATGATCGCGAACGATACCGGGCCGCTCCACCTCGCGGTCGCGCTCGGCCGGCCCGTCGTCGCCCCGTATACTTGCACGCAAGTTCGACGTCACGGTCCCTACGGTCAGGTCGGGGGCATCGAGACCACGGTCTGGTGCAAGGGTTCGTACATCCGAACTTGCGATCGTCTCGAGTGCATGACCGAACTTCGCCCCGATCGCCTGTGGCCGCACCTCGCGTGGATTCTTTCATCATGGGCCAATCGCTCCCGTTCCGCCTAACGCTCGCCAGCGGCTCCCAGGGCCGACGCTACCTGCTCGAACGAGCGGGCTATGCGTTCGACGTCAAGCCATCGAACGTGCCCGAACCGACCGAGGCGATCGACGGCAACATTCGGGACTACGTGATGCACGTCGCCTGGACCAAGGCCTCGGCCGTTGGGCCGTCGGTTTCGGACGGCATCGTCCTCGCCGCCGATTCGGTGGGCTGGATCGATGGCCGCGTCATCGGCAAGCCCGAAGACGAAGTGGACGCCCGGCGGATCCTCGAAACGCTTTCCGGCCGCATCCACGAACTGTGGACGGGCGTGTGCCTGTGGCGCTGCTCAGATGGCTGGCAGTTCCAATGGCAGGAAGCGAGCCAGGTGCGGATGAAAGAACTCACGTCGTCGGAAATCGACGCGTACCTGAAGACGCGCCGCTGGGAAGATTGTTCCGGCGCGTACGCGATTCAGGAAGATGGCGATCCGTACCTGACCGTCGTCGAAGGCTCGACGACCAACGTGATCGGCCTGCCGATGGAGAGCCTCGCCCGGGCTTTCGAGATGATCGGGCGGAAATGAGGTTACCCGGACGCGCCCGCTGAATCGAGATTCGACGGACGGACCCGGCTCAACGCACTTTGAACCAGACCCCGAATCAAGTCGGCAAAGGTCCGCTTCATTTTCGCAAGGCCATCGACCAGCACGATGCTGTTCAAATATGGGTTGGGGTTCACTTCAATGACGAACGGCTCGCCGTCTGGCGTGACCCGCACGTCGACCCGGCCGTAGTCGCGCATGCCGGACAAAACGTAAGCCGCTCGACAGACTTCTTCGACGCGTTCGCGCAACGGACTCGGCAACACGAGCCCCGTATCGAGCGGCGTGTTCTTGAACTCGATCGAGTCCTCATTCCACTTGCCTTGGTACGAGTAGATCGGCCAGTAACCTTGCTCGCGCGTCAACTCGAAGCGCAACTCGGCCGGCGGGACGATCCGCAATCGCTCGATGAGCGGGGCTGGGCCGGGGTCTTCGATCAGGTTAACGTGGAACTCGCGGCCGTGAATGAACCGTTCGACAATCGCGGGGCCACCGTATTTCTCGAAGATGTACGTCGCGCGGGCGGCGAGCTCCGACTGCGACGTGACGACCGCCCCCTGGTCGATGCCGACGCTCGAGTCCTGCGTGGCCGGCTTGACGATGGCGGGCCAGGGATGGCTCCAGGCCGGGGCCGGCAGCCGTTCGATGACCTGAAACCCGGCCGTCGACAGACCCGCCCCTTGCAACAGATACTTCGTTCGAATCTTGTCGCGGCCGAGCGCGATCGCCTGCGATGGCGAGCCCGTGAACGAAAAATTCAACCATTCGAGCAAGGCGGCATTTGAGATTTCCGTCTCGGTTCGATCCGCCTCGCCTTCGAACAGATTGAACACGACATCGGGCGGCCATTCTTGGAGACGATCGATCAACGCTTGTGGGCCGCGCGCGTAGCCAATCTTTTGGACCTCGAAACGATCGGCCGGCAGCACTTTCTCCGTTTCGGCGACAGTCTCCAGGATGTCGGCCTCGGACGCGTAGTCCGGGTGGTCCGGCGGCAGCACCGGTTGGTTGTAGGCGATCAGGACGCGTGGCAAGCGTGCGGACACGGACGACTCCGTTGGCGGGTTCTCCCTTTTTCAGTACAGACGGCGGGATACAAAGACAGCAGCTATTCCAAGTCGCCCACCTCGCGCATCGCCCGAGGGCCGCAACATGACCGAGCAACTTGTCGAACCCGCCACGCTTCAGTTGGCCGCGACCGTCGCCGCCGATGCGATGACGCCGAACCCCGTCTCGATTGCGGCCGATGCGACCGTGTCGGAGGCCGTCGTGTTCCTGGTGGAACGTCGAATTAGCGCGGCCCCGGTGATCAACGAAGCGGGCCGACCCGTGGGCGTTGTGACCGAAGCGGACATCCTGCGGCACACCCGGGAACATGCCGAATACTTGCACCCGGTGCCGGAAGACGACTTCGACCGCGAACTCACGCTGGGCTCGGGCGAACATCTGGACAACGGTGAATTCGAGGTGGAAGTACCCGATGTGACCCGCGTCCGCGACATCATGAACCCGGTCGTCTATTCAGTCCGCGAGGCGACGCCGATCGCCGACGTGGTCCGGCAACTCGTCCGCCGACGCGTGCATCGGCTGTTCGTGGTCGATGCGGACGACAGCCTGGTCGGTGTGATCACGACGCTGGATTTGTTGGCGCGGTTGGAAGCGAGTTGATTTTGGGCAATCGACCTTGAGATGGTCAAAGTCACTTCGCTCCCCGCGACAGTTGCCTCGATGGGCCGTTCACCTCGGTCGCCGGTGGTTGCGCCGGCTAGCGATACTCGTCGAGGCCGTTGGCGAACCGCATCCTCCGAAAGGCGGGACACAATAGACTCATGAAATATCTCATCAACTTGGAGCCGACAACGACGGCCTACTCTCCCGATCTCGACGGGTGCGTGGCGGCCGACGACGATCGGGCCGGGACCATCGCCCTGATCAGAGTCGATGCGACGTGCTCCGCAAAGGAGCGCCCGACGACGGGAAGTCTTACCGCTGTGGAGGCTTGAAAGATGGTGCCCCACCCGAAAGCCACTGTGTTCGCTACCTCGCCGGAGGAAGCCGCCAGGGGCGCTCTTTCGGTTGTGGCCGAAAATCGGGCTGCTGCTGACATCTCCGGGATTCGCGCTGAGTCTGTCGCCGCGTTGCAGTAAGCCCTTCTTGGGCAGACATATGACCCAGGTGAGATTGATCTAAAGGGTCACGATCAAGTTTACGTCTACGCCGAGACTCACGGCGGCTGGCTGTTCCGTTTCCCCGATGAAATCGTCCGCATGTTGGCAGCCCTTCCGGATAGCAAGCTCGGCGAAATAGCCGATCTTTGATGTTTGAATATGATGGCCCGCCACTTCCAGAGCCTGGCGAAATTGAAGGATTGTTGCGGCAAGTAGTCACAATCGCCCGAACAGCAGTGGTAAGTCACCTATCAATGCACTGGCGGCAAGAAGGTTGTTGACTGGCAGCCCGACGAGCCGACATATTTCCGACCAACTTGAATGCGAAAGAGAGTCCCCGAATACGTCCTTGCTAACGACGCATGTCTATTTGTCTATTGAGGGTCGTAGGGTCGGTGCCGATGCTCCGTTTCGTGCTCGGATCGGTGACGCGGTCGAGACGGATGAAGGCACAATAGGCCGAAAAGGCTTGCCTCCCTCCCAGAGAGGAGTTACGATTCGGATATGATCCTCATTCGTTTCCCGAACCCCGAATCGAAGCGGTCTGCACTCGGCAGTCTCGCGGGCCGCTTCACTTTCAAGAGTTGGGCAAGCGGGGAGATGCTGGTTCCCGAGGACGCACTTCCTTTCCTGGCAGTCAAGGGGATCGCATTCGCTGTCGAAGGGCCAGCCAGCTATGAGCAGAACGGTTCGGCGTTTCGAGATCTTGCTGCCGTTGCGCCTTAACGACGGAACGCCGATTCCCGAAGATGCAATCGCCCAGACGCTCATCGAACTCGAAGAGAAGTTCGGGGCGGTCTCTTGCGAAACTCAAACGACTCGTGGCCGCTGGCGGTTCGACGGCGAAACGTATCGCGACGATTTGACGAGGGTTTAAGTGGACGTTGCGGACCTGCCGGAACATCGACAGTTTTTCATCGAGTACAAAGCACAACTCAAGCTTCGGTTCCAGCAACTCGATATCTGGATGACGACGTATCCGATCGAAGTCTTGTAACCGAACTTGCAGCAGTTGCACCAGACTGCCGCAAATTCGGCGGCTCGTGAACTTGGTCGTTGAACTACTATTCGTTTATTCAAAACGTCCGTGCCTTCGGTTGCTTCTCACCGGAAGATGGCGTGCGGAAATAGACCGGGGCCGCCCTTGCGGACGGCCCCGGCGACTCGACGATAATGGCGACGTCGAACTTCCAACGACCTGAGCCGCCCGATTCGACCCGACAGCTCGCGTCGATCTCTCAACCAATCTTACGCGTTCTTGAGCGAAGCACCAATCGGCTTCGACTGCCTTTCATATATCGGCGGGAATAAAGGATCTTCGGGTTTTTTAGTGGGTGATTTTCAGAGTTTTGGCAGGTTGCAGGTCAGGATTTTGAGTCGGAGGTAGTCTTCATCTCGGATTCCGTAGGCGCGTCGTTGGATGACGCGGATCTTGTTGTTCAGTCCTTCGACG
>JANLUE010000418.1:0-4023 GCA_031363325.1 Gemmataceae bacterium | reverse complement strand
GTTGATCTGCTGCCCTTGCTTGCTGGTGCGGATCGGAATCAGCAAGTACCGGGCCGACATGTCAACTCCGAAGAACCGTTGCGGGCGTGGGCAGGTAGGACCAACCTTATCCTACCGATGTCGCCGCGAGGGAACAGAATCTCGAAGATTCCGTGGAACACTTCCGTCGACCGGCGCAATGGGAAGGGTGAGGCAGAATTCCAACACCCCAGACCCGAGATTCCCATGAAACGCTCGACTCGCCTGAACCTGCAAGCCCTCGACGCCAAAGCCCTGCCGGCCGGTGGGCCAACCACTCCGCTCGGCATCTCACTGAATTCGTTCGGCGTGCTCAACATCAAGGGCGATAGCCACCAGGACATCGCCACGGTGACGATCGATCACGGCCAGGTTCGGGCCGTCCTGAAACACAAGTTCAACGGCCCGATTGAAGGAACGCCGGACTGGGAGCAGGTGTTCCAGGACAAGTCCTTCGACCCCGCCGCCGTGAAGTCCATCTCGTTCTTTGGAGCGGGCGGCGGGGACTCGTTCGTCAACGAAACGACGATCGATTCGGTCGCGCTCGGCGGGTCGGGCCACGACACGCTGACGGGCGGGTTCGGCAACGATCGACTCGCCGGAGGCAACGATGCCGACACCCTCGAAGGCCGGGACGGCGACGATACCCTGCTCGGCGGACACGGCACGGACGAATACCTCTTCAAGCCGAACTTTTCGCTCGTGACCGTTCACCCGCTCGGGTCCGACACAATCATCGAGTCGGCGGACGCCAAGACGGACTGGCTCGATTTCTCGGCCCTGTCCGGGGGCATCGAGCTCGACCTGAACAAAACTTCGTTGCAAGTGCTTCGACCCGCCTACCTGTCGCTAACGCTGCAAAACCCGAGTCGAATCGGCAATGTCGTTGGCACGTCGGGCGACGACCGGATCGTCGGAAACGCCCGGCACAATCGACTCGCGGGCGCGGCCGGCGACGACACCCTTCTCGGCGGGGCCGGCAACGATACGCTCGGCGGCGGGGAAGGCGAAGATTACCTGTACGGAGACGCCGGAAACGACAACCTCGACGGGGGCTTCGATGCGGATCTGCTGCGGGGCGGCGTCGGCAACGATCTCCTGAACGGAATGGGCGGCAACGATGTCCTGAAGGGCGAAGGCGGCAACGACCAGGCCTTTGGCGGAGCGGGCAACGACACGATTGAAGGCGGGGCCGGCAACGATACCCTCGGCGGTTCGTTCGATAACGACCAACTCGACGGCGGAGCGGGCAACGATTCGCTCCAGGGCGGCGACGGGAACGACCTGTTGCTCGGCGGCATCGGCTTCGACACGCTGACGGGCCAACAGGGGAACGATTCTCTTTACGGCGGAGCGGGTCGCGACGTTCTGACGGGCGCGGAAGGCAACGACCTTCTGGACGGCGAAGCCGGGCGCGACACGATGTCGGGCGGGGCCGGCGGGTACGATCGACTGTTCGCCAGCCAGGCAAACGAGACGCTTTCGGGTGCCGAACGCGTTGAAATCGACGTGCCGACCGATCAGCCGCAGACCGACGCCTGGAGTTGCGGCCCCAACTCGGGGTCGCGCCTCCTGCGGGCGTACGGGCTCAACGTCTCGTACACGCAGCTCCGGGCCGACGCCCAGGACTCGAACATCATCTCCGATTACGGCCTGGGCACGCCGCCCCCGAGCCTGCGGAACATCATGCGAAAGTATCGATCGAGCACGCAACTGAAGTCCGGGGCCGACTTCCAGGACGTGTTGGCCCGCCTCGGTGAAGGTCGGCCGGTGGTCGCCTTGATCGGCTGGGGCGAGATTCCGATCCCGGCCCCGATGCCCTGGAACCCGCTCAACTTCGACATCGCTCCCGAAGTGCTGCACTACATCTGCCTGACCGGCTTCGACGCGGCCGAACAGAAAGTGTTCTACACCGACACGAACGGCGTCGAAAAGGAGATGAGCTTCATCGAGTTCAAGGGGAAATGGAACTGGCCGGCCACCGGCGCGGTGTACGGTGTCCTGAGCGCCCTGGGCGTGAAGAAGCAAACGATTTTGTGGTGAGTTGAGCGGTCGACCGTCGCCCACACCAGCCGCGGTAGCGGCGGCAAACGCTAGCCCACGGCGCACGAAGGTTCCGTGGGACAGGTTTTTAACCTGTCCAACGGAACCCTCTCAATTAGCTAACAACTCTTTTCGAGAGAACCATTCATAATATTGCGGCTAAATGTGAATTCTTGAACTTCCGCCTAACGAACAATGTTTTGGGGACAAATTGAAAACCTGTCCCACGAAGCCGGCAATTCGCTTTAGATTCCGTCCAGCATCTCGCGCCAGCCGCTCCAGACGGCCGTCAGAACGACGCCCAGGACCAACAGGCTCAACAGGCCCCAGCGGAGGGCGGTTACTTTCCACTGGAAGCGGCGTTCGCGGGCTGGCTCGTCGGCGAGCGTGCGCAGGAACTCGGCCCGCTTGGCGATCGTCGAATGCTGCCAGGTTCCCAGCCAGACGCCGACGAAGCGAAGCACGCTGGAAGCTCGGCCGAACAGGCCGCCGCGGCCGCCCGTCGGCGAACTCCGCGTGAAGCCGTTGATTTCCTCGACGCGTTCGAGGGCTCGAGCGAAGGTCGTCACGCCCGTCGGGCACAGTCCACGGCCGCCGGGCACGAGGGTCGTGTCTTCGGTGTGCCCGCGACAGGCCGGGTCCGAGCACGACAGGGCCTTGCAGCCGAACACGTCGGCCTGGCGTTCGCAGCGCCGGGAGATAAACCCGAACACCAGGAAGAGGTAAGTTCCCGTGCCGATGACCGAGAGTGCCAGGGCCGCGTCTTTTGGCAAGCGCGATTCGCCGAGCGCGACTTCCACAGCCCGATAGGCGGCCCCGAGCGTCAGGAAGCTCAGCATCAGGAACGCGGCATAGTACACGAGGTGCCCGTGTTTGACGTGTCCAACCTCGTGGCCGAACACGCCTTCGATCTCGTCCTCGGTCAAGGTTTCGAGCAACAGATCGGTGAAGACAATGTGCCGGAAGCGTGGGATCAGGCCCGCGACCATGGCGGTCGCCAGGTTCCGCCGCGTGTCCCAGATGTACAGGTTGCGGTAGCGTACTCGCAGTCGTTTCGCCGCAGATTCCAGGCGACTGCGGATTGGCCCGACCGGCATTCGCCGTAGCCCCAGGATCAGGGGGATCATCGAGGGGACGGCCAGGATGAACACGAACACCATTCCGAACCCGGCCACCTTCGCCCACGTTTGTTGAATCGTTTCGGGGAACGCCCGGAGAACCCCGAACTGGGCGATCATCAGGCCAACTGGCAAGAACACGAGCAAGGCGTGATGCCGAAACACAAACGTTACGTATCCGAGCCGCGACCAGAAGGCACCCCGTGCGACGGCCGTCGGACTCGCCGCGTGCAAGGCCCGTTCCGCGTCGTAGAAGATCGCCCACGAAGTGACGAGCGTGATCAGGTAGGGGGCGATGACCAGAAGTTCCGAACCCGGTGCCTGGCCGACCCACTGCCGAACGGACCAGCCCCAACCGCACTTCAACAAGATCAACGCGAGGCCGCCAATGTTCAGAAAGAAGAACAGGAGCCGCAGTTGCCCGTACGCCCGGCCGGCGGTCTCGCGATCGTCCGGGTGTCGGGCGACTCGAAAAACCGTGACCGTCGAAATGGCTTTGGCGATGAGCAACAGTGTAAGGACGACCACGCCGGTCAGGGCCGCGCTACCGCGCGGGCCGAACCGAAACGGCGGGCCGGGCCAATCGATCGGCAGGACGGCCAACGTCAGGCAAATCAGCAAAAGGAGCGGCATAGGCCCTCGGCATGCGTTCCCAATCTATCATACGCCAGCTTTGGACGAAGCGTGTGTTCTGTGGATCGGCGTCACCCGCCGTGAACGGCGGGTCGAATACGGCTTCGCCGAAACCGCCGTGAACGGCGGTCTCCTTGGGATTGAGCGCTCCGACCCAGCTAAGGACATGCCCGAACAGTGATCGAAGTCCGAGGGGACCGCCGTTCACGGC
>JANLUE010000416.1:0-1208 GCA_031363325.1 Gemmataceae bacterium | reverse complement strand
CTCAGGGCTCGCCATCGACCAATGGCGAGCGTCTTGCGGGTTCACCCTGCAACCATGGGCTCGCCGACCGCCGTTTCCCACATTGTACAAGTCCCCGCTCTCGCGCCGCTTGGCGCAATCGCGTCGGCGCGGGGGCCGATCCCCTTTAATCCAAGCCGCCAAGTTCGTGTTTGTTTCAAGCCGGGCTTACGACCGTGCCGAATATGAGGACTGTCCGTTCTCGCGCGATCCTGCCGGATGTGCCGGCCACGCGGGAAGTCGAGCCCAGACGACGCCGGACCGCCGCGATCTACCTTTGCCGCGAAGGGCAGTATGAAGACGACCCGATCCACCGAACCGACTCGGCCGACGCTCGTCCGGGTGGCTCACAAGTGGTACTCGTGGGCAGGGCTGACCCTGACCGCGACCGGGGCGTACTTGGCGGCCACGGGGCAATTGCGTGTCGGGGAACCGTTGCGCGCCGGCCCGCCCGAACCGGCCCTCGTGACTTGGAAGCCGACCAGCCCGCCAGCCGACGCGCCGAAGATCGACCTCGTCCCGACGCCCGCCGCCGACGACCCGTTCAAGACCGTCATCAAGCCCGAAGCGAAACCGGAGATCAAGCCGACCGAACCGCCGATCCGTTCGGTGATTCGACCCACGCAACCGACCAATGTCGCGCCGACGCCTCCCATCGCTGTACCGAACCTGACCGACCCGTTCGTGGCGACGAGCCCGGTCGAGCCATTGAAGAACACGCGGGCGGGCGCGGTGCTCGATGCCTACGTGAACCAGAAGCCGGTCGTGCCCGTTCGCAATGAGGAACCGGCCCCGAAGTTCGTCGCGCCCACGAAGCCCGATCAGCCGCGCGAACTGCCGCCCGTGAAGCCGGTCAACACCGCGCCCGAAGTGAAGCCCGATCCGGCGCTGCCCTTGCCGATGGCCGTGCCCCCGGTCGCCGGGCCGGCCCTGCCGAAGCCGGGTGCGGTTCCCGCGCCGATGAAGTTGCCACCGATTCCCGCCGCACCCGGGCCGATCAAAAACGAAGTCCTGAAGCCGCTCAACTTCCAGGAGCCCGAGTTGTTGCCGGTCGCTCCCAAGGCCGTCGAGAAAGGCCCGCCTCCCGCACCGGTAGAGAAAGCCGAACCGGCCCCGAAGAAGCGGCGGATACTGGGTGCACTGTCGCAGGACGACGAAATCAAGCTGAACGCCGCCCAGAACGCGGCCCG
>JANLUE010000414.1:0-2136 GCA_031363325.1 Gemmataceae bacterium | reverse complement strand
GCCATTATCCGCTTCGGCTTGAAGGCTCACCTGCTCGAGCGCCCGGAGTTGTCCGTACTTTCGGACATGAACCTGCATTACCATCGTCTCGAACGAACCGCTTACGTTTCGCCCGATGTCATGGTTGTCGAACCGAGTCATCCGCTTGAAATCGATTTGGCGTCGTATCGCGTCGGCGAAGACGGGCCGATGCCAATGCTGACAGTCGAAGTGCTATCGAAGCGGACTTACCAGCAGCAGGATCTGGCGAAAAAGATGGAAGTGTACCGGCGTAAAGGTGTCGCCGAATACATCGTGGTCGATGTCACGCATCGGTTCCTGAAAGAGGGCATTCAGCTTCGTCGGCGTCGTCGGAACGGGACTTGGATGGTTCTGCGGGACGAAGACGGCGGGATCACCAGCAACCTCGGATTTCGGATTCGAATCATGGCAGACGGGGCCGTGCGGGTGTTCAACTCGGCGACCGAACGCGGCTACCCGCGTCCGGAAGAGGCGGAATCCGAAGCGGCCGCTCGGCTTCGGGCCGAACGAGAACGCGATCGCGCGGAAGCCAGGGCGGCTCGGCAGGCAAGGGCTCGAGCGAAGGCGGAAGCGAAGTCCGAAGACATGGCGGCCGAAAACGCCAAACTTCGCGAACAACTTCGACGACTGAGCCAGCCGCCCTCCAATGGCGATTCACATTGATTTCGGTGCGCTTGTGTTCGCGAAGTCTTCCGCCAACTGTATCGCCTCGTCCCGATTCGTGATCGTCTGGTCCAACTGGGCGGCGCGAACCGCGTCGAGCGCTTTCTTGAACCGCGGACCCGGCACCCAGCCATGCGCCACGAGGTCGTCGCCCGTGATCAGGGGCACGGGGTTCAACACGTCCGCAGGGACTTCGCGCAGGACGCGCTCGCAGTATTCAACCGACTCGGCGAACTCTCGGGCTTGGTGCAGGGCGATCAGTTCGCCGATCCCCGGCTGCACCAGGAGGGGGTACAATCGGCTGCGTGGTTGCGTGGTGGCATCGGTCAACGCACCCCCGTTCGCGACGAGCCATTCGACGCGCGAGATCTCCGCGACCGACAACTTGAGTCGACGCCCAATGCCGCCGGCCGATTTCTTGCCGAGGTCCATCAAGAGTACCGCGAGCGCCAGTTCGAACGACGCGGCCTCGTTGAGTCGATCGAACACGGCCAGCGTCCCAGCCCAGGCTTCGCCCGTGGGCGTCTCGGGCACGATGCGTCGCCACAGGCCGAGTTCGTCCATCTGCCGAACCGCCCAGGCCCGGTTCGGGTGGGCGAGCATCTTCCGCAATTCCTCGGCGATCCGCTCGGCACTCACGACCGTGATTTGGTCGGCCATTTCGCGGACGGCCCAGCCCGTCGATTCTTCAATCGGGAATCGAAACCGCGCCGCCATGCGCACGGCCCGCAACAGTCGCAGCTTATCTTCGCCGAACCGAGCCCGGGGGTCGCCGATTGCCCGCAGCACGCCCGCGTTCAGGTCCGCTTGCCCGCCCACGTAGTCGATCACACGGCCATCGAGTGGATCGAAGAACATGCCGTTGATCGTGAAGTCGCGGCGTTGGGCGTCCGCCTCGGCGGTCGAAAAGACGACCGACTCCGGTCGTCGGCCATCGAGATACGCCCCGTCCGATCGAAACGTGGCGACTTGCACTTTTGGAAAGGAGCCATCGAACTGCCGGGGGCCGATCACTTCGACGACCCCAAAACTCGCGCCGACCTCGATCGTTCGGCGGAACACGGCCGAGACCTGTTCGGGCCGGGCGGACGTGGCCACGTCGTAGTCGGCCGGCGTCGCGCCCAGGAGCTCGTCGCGCACGCACCCGCCAGCCCAAAGCGATTCGTACCCCGACTCGCGCAGGCGGCGAACCACGTCGATGGCGAACTCGCGGTCGGTCATGGACAATTAAAGGTTGTTGGTCAACGACATGTTCGTGGCGGAGTGATTCAACCACAATTCGCCGTGCTCCAAAGCATTGTACCCGCCGATCGACGTAGACCCCTTTCAGTTGGAAGCTTGGAGTTCAAAACCTCGCCCCGCGCCGCAACGGCGAACCGGCTGCGTGAGCTGCCGGGTCCTTGCTCCCGACGAGACTCCGTCTAAATCAAGTGGCACGGACCCGGCAGCTCA
>JANLUE010000389.1:0-2775 GCA_031363325.1 Gemmataceae bacterium | reverse complement strand
CCCCCCGGCGTGATTCGAGAGTACAGTCCAGTCCCGCTCGTGGGCACGGTGACGGCCAGCCAGGTCGCCGTCAGCAAACCCGTGAGGGCGATCTTGTAGTCCACGGGCGGTGGTGCGGTGCCGGAGCCGGCGATCGATGGGTTGCTGGGTGCGACGCCAATCGGGTCGGTCAGCACCGTTGCGTTGAGGCGAATGCCCGTGGTGCCGAGCGAACTATTGTTCGGCGACTTGCAGGTGAACGTCACGGTGTAGTTGCCGGCCGTCAGGAGCACGATGCCCGAGACGGTGTTGCCGACCTGCGTCACCAGCGAGAACACGGACTTCCCGGAAGAATCGCGAATGTTGAGCGTGACCGTTTCACCCGCCATCCCCGTCGGTGCCGACAGTTCGAAGGCCATCTGCACGCTGCGGGCGACCGTCAGGGTTCCACCGGCCGACGTGACGTTCGAGGCGAGCGTGCCCTCGACGAGAGTGCTCATCGCCGCCGGGCGGTTGCGGAAGTTGATGTCCAGTTGATGATCGCACGGCAGCGAGACGCCCGACCGCGTCACGACCTGGACGATGTACTCCGTGTCCGGGGCGACCCCGTCGACATCGATCGCGTACAGCCCCTGGCCATCGGCCCGAACCACGGCAGTCAACGGGTTGCCTTGCAGGTCGAAGACCTTGATCCCCGGAGCGACGCCGCCGGAAAGCGCTCGCACCGATGCGGACAGAACGGCGACTTCCTGAGTCGTCCCGGTCGAACTCTTGATGCGATAGTAGTCCACTTCGTTGGCCACGAGGGTCGCCGTCGTCATGTACGCACGCCGGGCACCCGAATCGAGATCGAGCAGCGACGTGGCCGTCGCGATCGTTTCGTTGGCGAAGTTCTCCCGGTCTTTCGGCAGGCCGGCCACCGAGATCGTTTCGCTCGTCGCGTTCGCGGGCACGAGCCGAAGCCGATACAGGCCGACCGGGAACGCGGTCCCACTCGCCGCTTGAATCTTGATGTAGTATGTCGAGCCACTCGCGAGCGAGGAGAGCTGCACGGAGAGATCTTGGCCCGGCCCCGTGGCGACCGACGATCCGATGACACTCTGACTTGAATTGAGGACGGTCAGCGAACCACCGAGCAAGCTTCCCCCGGCGGTCCGAAGTTCCACTTTCAAACTGCCGACGCCGGTCGGGCACGTGAACTTGTACCAGTCGACATCGCTCGACGTCGTCACGTCCGCGAGTTTGGTGACGATCGTGCCGCCCGCCAGGCCGGACACTTCCGGCAAGGGCGACGCGCTCCACGAGGCGCCATTGCCGATCAGGTTCTCCATCGTCTCGAGCAGGTTGTACCAACGAATGCCGTAGAGACCTTGGGCGAGGTCCTTGTCGGCGGAAGAGAGCCCCGACTTTACGCCGCCGTAGTTCTCGTACATCACGGACGCGGAATCGGCCTGATTCGCGACGCCGATCGCGTGGCCGACTTCTTGGAGCATGACCGTGTAGAGATCGCGTTGAGCGTTCGCGCCAATTCCAAACGACAGGTTGCTATTCAGAATGATGTCGCCGGCCCGCGTGCCGGCCGCGGCGTCTGGGGGAGCGGTGATCGCCAGAACGTTGTTCGAGAGCGGAGCCGCGAAGATGCGGATGTCGCCGAACCGGGCGTCGGCTTGAAGCGAGCCGGACGTGCCAATCGCGCCGCCGTTGTCGGCGACGATGCCAAAGTTCAAGTTGGCCGGTGTCGCCCAGGCCTGGAACGCCTTGGCGATCTCCGCTTGCCAGGCCGCGTCGCTCAGGCCCGATTGACGCATCGTCCGAAAGAGCTTGCTGGTCGAGCCATCGACTTTCGTGCCATCGGGCGCGAAGCTCACGGTCAGGAAGTCGCCATCGGCCCAGGGCAGTCCGAAGGTCGCGGGCACGTCTTTCGTCTCGAGCGATTCAACCTGCAGTCGGGCGGAGGCCATGATTCATTCCTTTATGCTGGGCGGACCGGCAACTCGTCCGGGCCTACAAGGGAAATTGCTTTTGAAAACTTCGACCGCCTCTATTTGTGAATCCGGGTTCGGAAATCCCGAAGCCGATTCCGTCGGACGCCAAGTTTTTCGACGGAGTTTCAAGGCTTGTTCGTGGCCGTGCTGGCCGGTGGGTGACTGAGGTCCGTCAGCGACTTGACGGCGTCGGTCAAGCGCTGAAATCGAGCGTCGCGCCGCAACGGGTCGAGGTCGACGTCGGTGAGAACATACTCGTAACCGAACCCGCGCATCAAGGCCGAAGCGACGAGCCGCAAGCCTTCCGCCCGATGTTTCGCGTCGACCTTCGAGACGACGGCGTAAACGCAGCCCGCCTGATATTGCGAGAGCGGCGTCGGCGCGGCCGCGAGGCATTTTTTGGCTTCGGCGATCGCTTCATCGGCCCGGCCGAGTCGGGCGAGCAAAACGGCTCGGCCGCCGCGACCATTCAAATGATCCGGGTACAGCGCCAGCAGTCGATCGACGGCCCGCAGTGCGTCTTCGGAACGATTCAGTTTCTCGCCCAGAATCCACGATTGATTCACCATCGCTTCGGGGTAGTTTGGGTCGAGCTTTTCGGCGGCCTGGAAATCGGCGAGGGCGGCGGCCGGCTCCGCGTCGGCCCGCGTAAGGCCACGCATCACGAAGCTCGCGGGATCGGTCGGCGATCGTTTCATCCCCTCGGTCCGATCGGCGGCTGCGCCGGACTTGTTGCCGAGATTGTCGTGGACCATGGCACGAAAGAAGTACACTCGCGTCGGCGCGTCGTCCCGGCTGGCGACTTGGTCTA
>JANLUE010000331.1:0-3574 GCA_031363325.1 Gemmataceae bacterium | reverse complement strand
GCTCTTCAAACAGAACAAGGTCAACCTCACCTGGATCGAATCGTTCCCGTACCCATCGGCCAAGGGCGAATACGTCTTCTTCCTGGAATGCGAAGGCCACCAGGAAGACCCGAAAGTTAAGCGAACGCTGTCGGCCGTCATCGAGGAATGCGAAAAGCTGTACGTGCTGGGCTCGTTTCCGGTGGCGCAGTTGACGGAGTGAGTCGAGGCGGGCTTGCCGATGAGAATTGAAGATAATTGCGGTGCGGGCAAGACCGTCGTCCTCCGAGCGGGTGATGATTTGGCGAAGGTTCCAAGGTCACATCGCAAATTGCTCAGCGACCCGATTCGAACGGCGTTCATCGATCCGCCAGCCTATTTCCACGAAATCTCGAAGCGTTGCACGATTCGAACGATGTCGCGCTGGTTGCGCGTACTCGCCGCCAAAGGCGAGTGGGAATTGGAGTTGAATATCGGATACACCAAATCGTGGACGATGGCCGGATATTTTTGGCGCCATGACACTGTACGAGGCGCATGCATCGGATTGCCCGAACGACCAATCTCTTCGAAGTTGCCAGTCACGCTTCGCAAGTATTATTCACTGGTGGACGCTGTGAATTGGCAAGGATTTAGTTGCGCGGGCGCGCTGAGAGGCGCGAACAACAATCCGACTTTGTCCTCGGAATTCGCCAATGGCGGGTCGGATTTTGATCCGAACGAAACCTATTTGTTTGGCGGCAGTCTCTGTGGCGACGTTTTGGTGTACACGCTCGACAACCGAGCGGGCTGGATTGGAATCAGTGGCGAAAACAGCATGGTGACCGGCACCATATCGCAAACGCTTGAATGGGTCTTTGGCGAATTACTTGCTGGCCGGAGCCCGGAGCATCCACGATCAATGGAATAGCGCCGAGCCGCTCTAACGAGTCAAGAGTAGAAAGTGAAGCGAACGCTGTCGGCCGTCATCGAGGAATGTGAAAAGATGTACGTCCTCGGCTCGTTCCCAGTGGCGCAGTTGACGGAGTGAGGGTAAACCAAAACAGATTGATGCAGGGCGCGCACCGTCCGTAGAGCGACGGGACTGGTCGCCACCGCCCCACCATTGGTCCGATGCGCCGATGTCGGCCAAGAATCTCTACCACGTCGCAGATGGTTTCATGGTGAACGACGACCGGTTGCGTTCGACTTATGGCCGTCAAAGTTTGTTCGTGGATTTCGCCGCATCATGCGGCGTCCAGCGGTTCCGAAATTTTCAACCAGTACCCGTTCGGGTCCTCGACGACGTATTGCCGGGCGTCCCACGGGCGGTTCGCCAGAGGTTCAACGACCTTCGCGCCTCGAGCCACGTGTGTCGCGTAGACGACGTCAATTTCGTGGACCCACAGAAACACTTCCGGATGAACACCGGCCGTCTTGACCAGATTGGCCAGCGCTTCGTCGAGTGTGACGTAGAGCAACACTCCGTCGCGCTCGAGGCCGGCGTAAACGGGCGGATCGCCGTAGACGAAATGTTCCGCGAATCCGAACACGCGGATGTAGTAGTCCAGCGTGCCTCGCACGTCGGCCGTCGCGATCACCGGAACGCTGGATCGGTAGGTCACGTTTTCGCCCACTTGTCCTTGATCAACTTGATCCCCTGCGTGTAGACCTCTTTCGCGTTCGGGAACAGGTCGCGCCAGACGCGCGTGGCGGCCGCCAGGTCCGGCAGAGCCCGGCCGAACGCCTCGATCACGAACCAGCCATCGTAGCCAACCGACTTGAGCGCCCCGAACGCTTCGTCCCAACGGACCTGACCCGTGCCCGGCGTGCCGCGATCGTTTTCGCTGATGTGAACGTGTCCCAACACCGGGGCAACGGTTTTCACCGGCCCCGCCTGGCTCTTCTCTTCAATGTGAGCGTGGAACGTGTCGAACATCGTCTTGAAGCTCGGATGATTCACGGCCTTCACCAAGGCAACCGCGTCGGCGGCCGTGGTCAGGAAGTAACACTCGAAGCGGTTCAGGTATTCGATGCACAGTTGCACCTTGGCCTGGGCGGCGTACTCGGCCCCCTGACGCAAGATGTCGGCCGCTCGCTTCTTCTCGTCGTCGGTCGGCGGCACCCCACTAAAGACGGCGAGCGGCGAGTGGAACGGCCCCACCATGTTCTCCGCCCCGAGCGCGTGGTTGCAGTCGATCGCCCACTTCAACCGATCGATGGCCGCCTGGCGAATGGCCGCGTCCGGGCTGATCGGGTTCGCCTCGGGGGTCATGATCGTGACGGTCGTGGATTTCAGCCCCTGATTGTCCAACTCGACCTTCAGCTTCTTGAAGTGATCGGGCGTGCCGTCGAAGACGGGGATTTCAACGCCATCGAAGCCCGTGGCCTTGATGTCCCGAATGATCGGGTAGTGCTCCTCGGTGATCTGCCCGGACCAAAGGAGGAGGTTCATGCCGATCTTCATTCGCGGCTCCGAGGTGTTGGAGAATTCGAGTGCGGAGTATTTTCGATGGCGCCGACGGATCGGCAAGGCGTTTCATTCCCAATAGTCCAGCGCGATGTCGAGCGCCTTTGCCGAGTGCGTCAACGCTCCGATGCTGATTCGGTCCACGCCCGTCGCCGCAATTGCCTGTACCGTTTGCAAGTTCACGCCGCCCGACGCTTCGAGCAACGTGCTCGAGCCCGCCGCATTTCGCCGATCGACGGCTTCTGTCATGTCCACTGGCGTCATGTTGTCGAGTAAGACGATTTCCGGCCCACACCGCAGTGCGACTTCGAACTGGGCCAACGAATCGACTTCGACTTCGACCGACAGGCCGGGGAACTGTTGACGGCAACGCGCGATGGCCGTCTCGATCGCGCTGGCTTCACCGACCTCGGACCGGACGGCCGCGAGGTGGTTGTCTTTGATCAGGATCGCGTCGTACAGCCCGACCCGATGATTCGTGCCGCCCCCCTGACGGACTGCGTATTTCTCCAGCAAACGCCAGCCCGGGGTAGTCTTGCGAGTGTCGAGGATTTGCAAACGCTGCTCGGCGACGGCATCGACGAACTGTCGGGTCAATGTTGCGATGCCGGACAGGCGTTGGAGGAAGTTGAGCGCCGTCCGCTCGGCCGCCAGGATCGAACGCATCGATCCGTTCACGGTGGCGATCAGTTCACCGCGCTTCAGGCGTTGGCCGTCGCTCGCCTTCGCCTCAAATCGCAACTGCGGATCGACCCGGGCGATCACGGCCTTCGCGGCGTCGAGGCCGGCCAACACTCCTTCGCTCCGTGCCACAAACGCGGCCCGACCGTTGAGCGTGGCTGGGATCGTCGCCAGGCTCGTGACATCGCCGCGGTCACGCAGGTCTTCGGCGAGCGCCAGGTCGATCAGCCGGCTCAGGGCGGCGAGTTCTTCCGCGTTCATGCGTGTACTTCCAGGGCGGCCCGCAAACGCGTGATTTGCTCGGCCATCGGGCGCGGCGGGCTCGGGGTCTTCTTGCCGTACTCGCCGGCCACGCGAAGCCAGACGAACGTCGGCCCCGGTCGTTCGAGGATCGTCGCCGCGTTGGCGGCCCATTCGGCGACATCGTCGAATCGATAAACGTCCCGGAGTCCGGCCGCCTTCGCC
>JANLUE010000326.1:0-1825 GCA_031363325.1 Gemmataceae bacterium | reverse complement strand
CCGCGTAGCGGTTCGAGCGAGGCCGGGGTCGGGGCGACACGGAAGTCGGAGCGACGAATCGGCGGAGCCCGTCAAATACAGTTTGACGCAGCTCTCGCCGAGCGCGTCGCCAAATTCCCGGTGTCCGCGTGACGCGCTCGGCTAGCGCCTCGCGGCTAACTACAGCAACTCTTCGATCACGCGCCCGCCGTTCACGATCGCGACCGGTCGGCCATCGGGGGTCTTGAATTCGTCTTTCGGGTCGATGCCGAGCAATCGGTACATCGTGGCCGAGAGGTCTTCGGGGCCGATCGGGTCGGAGGCGGGCTTCTCGGCGCGGGCGTCGGACTTGCCAATCACCCGGCCGCCGTGGATTCCGCCACCGCCAAGGAGCACAGTGAACGCCGGGCCCCAGTGGTCGCGGCCCGCGTTTTTGTTGATTCGCGGCGTTCGGCCGAACTCGCCGGTGAACACGACCAGCGTCGAATCGAGCAGGCCGCGTTCGGACAGGTCGCGGAAGAGCGTCGCCATCGCGGTGTCGAGTTGCGGCAACAGCGTCTTCTTCAAGACGGCGAAATTGTTGTCGTGGGTGTCCCAGTTCGAGTGGTCGATCGTCACGCAGCGAACACCGGCTTCGACGAGGCGCCGGGCCATCAGGCAACTCTGGCCGAGCGAATGCCGCCCGTAGGCTTCGCGAACTTTCTCCGGCTCGGCCGCGATGTCGAACGCCTTCTTGGCGTCGGCCGAGGTCATCAGATCGAACGCCTTCTTCTGGAACACGCCGACCGTTTCCGCATGCCGATTGGCCGTCAGCTCGGCCGATTTTTGGAAACGATCGAGCCCGTCGAGCAGGCCCTTGCGATCGCCGAGCCGATATGCCGCGACGTTGAGCGGGGGCAACACGTCCGGGACGCTGAAGTCAGGGGCGTTCGGGTCGGCGTCGATCCCGAACGGCGCGGCCGGCGCGCCGAGATAGGCCGACCCGAAACTCGGATGCACTTTCGGCAAGCAGACGTAAGGCGGGACGGAGCCGCGTGGCCCGAGTTTGCGGGCGATGATCGAGCCGTGGCTGGGCCGTTGATTGTTGGGGTTCAAGTTTGGATTGAAGCCGGCCTGCGGAAAATACCCCGTCAACATGTAATGGTCGGCCGGCCCGTGGTCCGAGTTGTGATGTCGGAACGAACGAAGCTGCGAGAACTTATCACAGGTCTGCGCCACGTGCGGCAAGTGTTCGCAAACGCGAACGCCATTGACGTTCGTATTGATGGAATTGAACTCGCCGCGAAAGTCGGCCGGCGCGTCGGGCTTCAGATCGAACGAATCGATCGTGCTCAGCCCGCCGTGCAGGAACACGAAGATGAGCGAGACGTCCTTCGTGCCCGGCGACTTCGCCCGGTCCGCCGCGAGAATCCGCGGCAGGCCGAGGTTCAGCCCGAACAGCCCGGCCGTGCCGACTCGAAGAAAGTCTCGCCTCGATCGACCATCGCAGAACGAATTCATAGTTCACCAGATATCAGAAAACCACAAAGACACAAAGATCACACAAAGAGTCACAAAGGTCTCGAACCAATTTCTTGAAATTCTTTGTGATCCTCTGTGTGAACTTTGTGTCTTTGTGGTTACTCAAATCAGACACTCAACCAAACAGTGCCGTCACGGGCTTGCCGCCTTCGACGATGCGGTGTGGGCGGCCTTCGCGGTCGGGGACTTCCGCCTCCGGGGCCAAGCCCAGCGCGTGATAGATCGTGGCCAGGAAGTCTTCGGGCAAGACCGGCTTGTCCTTCGGGTAGGCGGCGATTTTGTCGCTTTGACCGTACACTTGGCCGCCGCGAATGCCGCCGCCGGC
>JANLUE010000283.1:0-1748 GCA_031363325.1 Gemmataceae bacterium | reverse complement strand
CCCCGAAGCCCTCCTTTTGGTCGATCAGGCCGAGGTTGATCGCGGGGCTTGTCGTGTGCGAACTTCCAAAATCGAAATATGGCTTCGTGCGATAGTCGCGTTCGAGCAGTTCCTCGAAGAGCCGATCGAGCGCGCCGATCGCTCGCCCCGCCGGCGAAGCGGCGATGTACTGACAGTGGGCGACGCGTTCCGACTCGTAAATCACGACGCCGGCCAGCAACTCCGACGCGCGGGCCGTAAACAAGCGGATGTTCGCGGGGAAGCGTTCCTTCAGGCGAGTGATCTCTTCCAACAAATGAACGGGCCGGGCCTCGTGGCGCTCGGCCAGGGTCGATTCGAGCAACTTCCAGAACTCCGCGAGGTTCGGCTCCTCGGACACCTCGACGCCGGCGGCCCGAGCCTTCTTGATCGAGCGCTCGCGGCGATGTTGAAACTCCAGGCGTTCGTCGAACGGCACGACGCTCAAGGCGTCCCGGCGAGTGACCTGGGCACCGAGCACGTGCAATGCATATCGATCTTCCTCGGTCGGTTGGCGGTGATAGATATGTGGGATCGTCTTGTAGTCGAGCGATTGAAAGCCACGATCACGCAAATGAACCGTCAACGCTTCAAACATTTCCAGCATCGTCGGCAACTTCATTCGTGGACCAACAATGAGCCCGCCGTGCGACAGGCCACCGTGACTCAAAACGCGATCTTCGATCGCATGGGCCGGCAGGAGGGCGACAATCTCGCTCTCGCCTCGAATCACAAGCGAATGATCGGTGAAGCGATCGCGGTGATAGTCCATGTAGCCGCGCTCGAACAGGAACGTGCCGTTACGGCTGGCGCGCACGAACGCGTCCCAATCGCCCGACCATTCATCCCGATAGCGTTCGACGATCACTCGCTCTCCAACTCGGCCACTCCGAAACCGCTCTGGCCGTGCCGATTGCCGTTGTAGAACATCAGTCGCCGTCCGTTCACATCAATGACGGCCGCATAACAGATCATCTCCGAATCCCAGCCGCCTTCCGAGGCCGCGATGCCAACGCGATCGTCCATGCGCCGCCATACTTCGCCGTCGTCCGACTCCGCATAGCCCATTCGATACGGTCGCGACTTGGAACGAATCGAATACCACATCCGCCACCGGTCGGGGTCTTGAATCACCCACGGCCGGCCAATGCCAAATTCATCCCCCTCCAGGTCGATGGCCGGCGGCACGCCGCTCAACCAGTCGAGGCCGTTCCTCGAGAGTGCCATCCGTACGACGTAACGCGGATAGCGTTCGCCGTTGACGGTCGTCCAACCGCGCGCCGACACGTACCAAGCCTGGAGGAAGTTCTCGTTCGTTCGCACGCAGGCGGCCGATCGCAAGAATGGCTCACCGTCCGTGCGGTCCAGGACCGGCACGCGGCACAGGCGTTTGAATCGTCGCCCGTCGCGCGACTCGGCGAGGCCCGTGAACAGTTGATACGGCACCCGCGTCCCGCGACTCCAGCCGATGTAATACATCCGCCAGCGATCCTCGTGACGATACACGAAGGAGGGGTTCACGCCGCAGTCGTCGAACAGGCCCGGCTCGCCGAGATCGAGCGCGGGCTCTTTCGAGACCGCGAGCACCTTCGTGGGTTCGTCGGCCGCCACGTCGACATAGCCGATCCGACCATATGTGTTCTCGTCGAGGCCGGCGAAATAGACGCGAATCTGACCGTCCTTGATTACGATCGGTGTCGGCAAGTGCGCGTACTCGCGGGCCCACGGTC
>JANLUE010000280.1:0-2230 GCA_031363325.1 Gemmataceae bacterium | reverse complement strand
CGAGCTTGCGAACCTCGGGGCGATCGAAGCTCGTCTGGCGATAGGCCGACGACATCAGAATCCGCCGATGCAAGCGCTTCAACGACCAACCGTCGGCGATCAACGACTCGGCGAGATGATCGAGCAGGGCGAGTTGCGTCGGCTCGGCCGAGCGCAGTCCGAAATCGTTTGGCGTGTCAACGAGCGGCTCGCCGAAATGGTGCATCCAGACGCGATTCGCAATGACCCGGGCCGCGAGTGGATGATTCGTGATCGCCTTGGCCAGATCGAGTCGGCCACTTCCGTTCCCGAACGCCTGTCGCCCTTCACCTGCCAGCACGCTGAGGAACTGGCGCGACACGGCTTCGCCGAGTCGCGCCGGGTTGCCACGCACGAAGATTTTGGGCGCATAAGATTCGGCGCTATCGACGACGGCCATCGCCCGGGGTGGGGCGTTCGGTTCCTTCACCGCGAGCTTGTCGAGTTCCTGTTGCTTGGTGCCAAACGCGTCCTTCTCGGTCCGCGACATGTACTTCCAGGTTTGTTCTTTCGGGAAGTAGGCCGGCCCATCCCGACCCGCGACGATTTCCACCAGGGGGGCCCGAACCGCGTCCGGCTTCGCGGCCTTCGATTCGTCGTAGGCCCGCTTCAACACGGTGCCATAAACGCGGGCGATGTCCAACTTCGCGGCCGGGGGCGACTTCGCCAACGCTTCGAGGATCAACGGGTTCACGGGCCGCGTCTTCCAGCGTCCGAGTACGCCGGACACCTGAGCGCCAAACCCTTCGTCCGGCAGGGCGAACAGGTCGTGCCATGGGCCGAACACCGGGTCGTCGGGCTTGCTTCGCTCCGCCAGGAACGTGCGCCAGCGGGCGACGATCGGCGGGCGCAGCTCATCCGGCGCGAGCGACAGAAAGAAGAACGTCGTCTCGAGCGGGTCCGGCTTCGTGGTCACGACGTGGACGAGATAGTCGCCCACCCGAGTTCGTGCCGCTTCCGTTAGAACGGCAAACGCCTTATCGAGCGTGTCCTGAATCTCGCGGCACTTGGCGGCGTAGGCCTTCTCGAACGCGTCCGGCCCCTTCGCGGCGGGATCGGTGAGCGGTGGGACGAGCGGCGACTCAGTGCTGGCGAACACGCCGTACAGCGAGTAGTAGTCGGCCGTCGGGATCGGGTCGTACTTGTGATCGTGGCAGCGGGCACAGGCGACCGTGAGCCCGAGAAAAGCCCGCGACACCGTGTCGATTCGGTCGTCCAGGACATCGTGGACGTTGTTGTCGAATTGGCGACCCAGCGTGAGCAGGCCAAGTGCGGCCAGTCGCCAGGGGGCGGGCTTCGGCTCGACCCGATCGGCCGCGAGTTGGTCTCGCACCATCTGATCGAACGGCAAGTCTTCGTTGAAGGCCCGAATCACGTAATCGCGATAGGTGTAAGCGAACGGTCGAACGCGGTCGTCGCCGTACATCAAGACGCCGTCCTTGGTGTCGGCGAAGCGCGCGACATCGAGCCAGTGCCGACCCCAGCGTTCGCCGTAAGCGGGCGAGGCGAGCAATCGATCAATCAATTTCGCATATGCATCCGTTGATGGGTCTTTCTCGAACGCGGCCGCTTCGTCCGGCGTCGGTGGTAGGCCGTTCAAGTCGAGAAAGAGCCGGCGGACGAGCGTGCGCGGGTCGGCGGGCGGCGAGAAGGCAAGGCCCGCCTTCTTCAACTTGTCCGCAAGGAGTTGATCGATCGTGGCCCCGGGGCTCGTTCGCAGTGGCTGAAACGCCCAGTGCTTGCGGGCGGCCGATTGATCGATGCCAGTCGAGGCTTTCTCGGGCATCGCGGCGCCGGCGGCGATCCACGCTTCGAAATCGGCCACGACGTTGGCGGGCAACTTGCCTTTCGGCGGCATCTTCAAGTTGGCGTCG
This sequence comes from Gemmataceae bacterium, assembly GCA_031363325.1. GTDB lineage: Bacteria > Planctomycetota > Planctomycetia > Gemmatales > Gemmataceae > SIAJ01. The sequence continues at coordinate 338 of JANLUE010000280.1, read as the reverse complement.
GTCTGGCGAATCGCCTTGAGCAGCAGACTCTCGGCGGGTTTGCCGGGCACGATGGCCGGGCCATTCTCGCCGCCCTTGAGCAATGCCGCTCGGCTATCGACGCGCAACCCGCCCTTCTCCATCTTGCTTTCGAGCGAATGGCACTTGTGGCAATGTTCGATCAGCACCGGGCGAATCTTCGACTCAAAGCCATCGAAGGCCGGCGAGTCGGCCTGGGCCGACGAAGCGAGCAGCAACCCAGCGAACAGTGCGAGGCAACGAGTCATGACGAATCCGATGAGAGGCGGGCAGGCGGGAACTGTTATCTCATCCGCCGACGGCCCGCTCGTCAACCTCGG
>JANLUE010000264.1:0-6054 GCA_031363325.1 Gemmataceae bacterium | reverse complement strand
CCCGTGTCGCCCCGGAATTGCAGGATCTCCAGGCCTTCATCGATGACGATGCCCGGCGGAGCGTACCTGGTGTCGCCAGCCGTCCAACGATTCAAAGTGTCCGGCCACACGCCGAACTCGCCCAGAACCGGCGAACCCTGCAAGTCGCCCACCTTTCGCTCGTGCCGTTCGGGCTCGATCTCAATGAGCTTCACGGACGGGGCTCTGTTTTTCGCGCGGCACGGGAGCGATACTACCATGAACTTGCCCGCCCTCCGGAGCCAACCGTGGCCGCCGACCGCGTACCGACCCGATCCGAAGTCCGTGCTGAAGATACCTGGGACCTGGCGAGTTTGTTCGCCGATAACGCGGCCTGGGAAGCGGCGTTCGCCGAGTTCGAACATGTCGCCGACGGGTACGGCCAGTTCCGAGGCCGGCTCGGCGAGTCGGCCGCCGTACTCGCCGAGTGCTTGCGATTCGACACGGCCGCCGATCGTCTCGGCGATCGAGTCGGCACGTATGCGTTTCTGAAATCGTCCGAGGACGTGGCGAACTCGACCTACCAGGGGCTGAAAGCCCGGTACCTGGGCGTGGCCGCTCGTGTGGGCGAATCGGCCAGCTACATCCGCCCGGAGATCCTGGCGATCCCCGCGGACCGACTGAATCAGTTCCTGGACGATCCCACGCTGTCGGAGTATCGGTTGGTTCTGGAGCGCTTGATTCGCTATCGGCCGCACACGTTGACCGGGGCCGAGGAACGCTTGCTCGCCATGCAGGCCGAGTCGGCCCAGACGGCGCATCAGGTCTTCGATCAACTACTGAACGCGGACTTGAAGTTCGGCACGCTGGAGGTCGGCCCTGGTCAGACGATCGAACTGAGCCACGGGTCGTACGCCGCGTACCTGGAAAACCCGGATCGCGAAGTGCGCAAGAAGGCGTTCCACCAGTATTACGCGGAGTACTCCGACCACGCGAACACCTTTGCCGCGACGCTCGCCGGCTCGGTGAAGCAGGACGTGTACTACTCGCGTGCCCGCAATTACGCGTCGGCACGGCGGGCGGCGTTGTTCCCGGATCAGGTGCCGGATGCGGTCTACGACAACCTCATCGCGGCCGTCCGGGCCAATCTGCCGGCCGTCCACAAGTACTATCAGCTCCGCCGCAAGCTGATGAAGCTGCCCGACATCCATTTTTACGATACCTACGTCCCCATCCTGACCGACGTGAAAGTCGATCGCACCTGGGACGAAGCGGTCGAAGTGACGATCGACGCGCTCAAGCCGCTCGGATCGGAATATGGCGATGCGTTGACGCGTGGCTTGCGGGGCCGCTGGTGCGATCGCTACGAAAACAAGGGCAAACATAGCGGGGCGTTTTCCAGCGGTTGTTACGACAGCGATCCGTTCATCCTGATGAACTACCGGGCCGACGTGCCCGACCATGCATTCACGCTCGCGCACGAGGCCGGCCACTCGATGCACACGCACCTAGCAAAGCGACAACCGTACCAGTACGCGAACTACACGATCTTCGTGGCCGAAGTCGCGAGCACGTTCAACGAACAATTGCTCGGCAAATACGTGATGGACCGGGCCGCGAACAATCGCGAACGCGCGTACTACTTGAACCGCGAGATCGACGAGCTTCGCAAGACGATCGTTCGCCAGACAATGTTCGCCGAGTTCGAGAAGGTGATTCACGACCGGGCCGAACAGAACGAACCGCTCACGCTCGAGTCGTTCCAGGCCGAATATCGCTCGTTGCTTGACGCGTACTTCGGCCCGGACTTCGCGATCGACGACGAATTGAGCCTGGAGGGGTTGCGGATTCCGCATTTCTACCGGGCGTTTTACGTGTACAAGTACGCCACGGGCCTGTCGGCCGCGATCGCACTGTCCGAGCGCGTCTTGAACGGCGGCAAGTCGGAACTCGACGCCTATCTCGGCTTCCTGCGCGGCGGCAGTTCAAAAGACCCCCTCGACTTGCTCCGCGGTGCCGGCGTGGACATGGAAACACCCGGCCCGGTGGACAGCGCGCTCAAGAAGTTCTCACGGCTCGTGGATGAGTTGGAGCGGGCGCTCTGATGAATACCGAACTCCGTCGCCGCGTCCTGGAGATATACGCCCGCGCCGACGCTGCCGTCGCCCAGGCCGGGCCGCGTTGCGATTCGTCCGGCCGCTGTTGTCGCTTCAAGGAATACGGTCACACGTTGTTCATCAGTCAAATCGAAGCGGAGGTTTTGCTCGAGGCCGCGCCGCCGTTCGAGCAACCGGTCTCGGCCGATGGGTGTCCGTTTCAAGTGGATGGCTTGTGCACGACGCGCGAGCCTCGGCCGCTCGGATGCCGCGTCTATTTCTGCGATCCGGCCTATCAGGAAACGGGACGAACGATCAGCGAAGACGGCGTTCGCGAGTTAAAAGAGCTGGCGGACGAACTGGGATTGGGTTGGCGGTACGCGCCCCTCCACTATTTCTTGAATGAGGCCATGCCCCGCACGGCGAACGTCGAATCGGCCCCACCCGGCCGAATTCCTCTGACGATCGCCGGCTGATTCACAACGGGAGAAGACTTCATGCGTCGTACGATCGCGGCCCTCGCCCTGGCCCTCGGTTTGTTCGCGGCGAGCGCGTCGGCCGCCGACTGGCCGCAGTGGCTGGGGCCGACCGGCGATGGCACCGTGCCCGCGAAGATTGCCCCCTGGAAGGGCGACCTCAAGGTTCTCTGGCAAGCCCCCGTCGGCGAAGGCAACAGTTCGCCCGTGGTCGTCGGCGGACTCGTGTTCCTCCATGCCAAGGTGAAAGACAAGGACATCGAAATCGTTCAGGCGCTCGACGTGACCACGGGCAAGCCGAAGTGGGAACAGACTTACGAGAAGACCCCGTTCAAGCCACTCTTCGGAGAAGGGCCGCGCGCGACGCCGTGCGTTCACGATGGCCGCGTGTATTCGTTCGGCAATACCGGCGTGCTCGCTTGTTGGGACGCGGCAACCGGCAAGCCGATCTGGAAGAAGGAAACGCTTGCCGACCCGAAGAAGGACAACCTGTTCTTCGGCGTGTCGGCCTCGCCGCTCATCGCTGGCGAAAATGTAATCGTTCAAGGTGGCGGCAGCGGTAGTCGGGGGATCATGGCGTTTGATCGCAAGACGGGCGCGTCGGCCTGGACGGCCGGCAAAGACCCGGCCAGCTACGCCGCCCCCGTCCTGATCGGCCAGGAGATCGTGGCCCTCACCGGCGCGAACTTGGCGGTCATTTCGCCAGCCGGCGAAGTCAAATGGCAATTCCCGTTCAAGGACGCGCTGAACGAGAGTTCGACGACGCCGATCAAAGTTGGCGACCTCTATGTTGCCGCGTCGGTGACGGCTGGGGCCATTGGCGTGAAGATCAAGGACGGCAAGCCGGACCGCGTTTGGAAGAACGGCCAGTTGACGTGCTACTTCTCAACGCCCGTTCCGGCCGGCAAGGATCATCTCTACCTGGTCACGGGTGCCGCCACGTTGACGAACCCGGCCGTCGACCTGCGCTGCGTCGAGACGGCCACCGGCAAGGAAGTCTGGAAGCAAGGCAAAGTCGGCAAGTACCACGCCGCTCTGTTGCGCATGTCCGATGGCCTGTTGCTCATGCATACCGACGACGGCGACCTAAGCTTGCTCGCACCGAACGTCGCCAAGTACGAGGCACTGGCCAGGTCGAAAGCCTGCGGCCCCACCTGGGCGCACCCGGCGATCGCCGATGGCAAAATCTACGTTCGCGACGGCAAGGAAGTGGTGTGCCTGGTACTTCCGGAAAATTGAAGTTCGACTTGAACGACCAGGCTTTCCGAACGCCTTCGGATAGCCGGTTTGAGCGGACCGGGTGGCAGGTTGTCGACGAAGCGTTGCCGAACCTTCACCGTAGTGCGACACCACGGTGAAGGTTCGGGCGACCCTTTCTCGTGACAGCCAACGACGGCCTAACGGAAGCGGCTTGCGGAATTCAGCCGCGATCAAAACGACCAACTCTTCCACCGCGGAGCGGTTTGGTTCAACTCCAAATCTCACTGAAGTTGCCAATCGAACGATTTGGGTCGAACTCCCCGATCTCAATCTGTTTTGGGCTTCACATTGCCCAACCATAAACCAAACCGCATGACTTCTTCCGTCGTTGGCATCGATCTGGGGACCACGTTCAGCCTGGCGGCGTTCGTGCGCGATGGCCGGCCGGAGGTCGTGCGCGACGAGCACGGCCAGGCGCTCGTGCCGAGCGTACTGAGCTTTCACGAGGATGGCACGGTCCTGGTAGGAACGGCCGCGCGCGAGCGGGCGCTCAGCGACCCGGAACATACCGTCTTCAGCGTCAAGCGCCTGATGGGCCGAACGCTCGCGGACTTGCAAAAGGAACTCGCGCTGATCCCGCATCAGATTTCCGAACGGGATGCCGGTGGCGGGCGCAAGGTGCTGACGGTTCGCATTGGCGGCCGCGAACATACGCCGGAGGAATTGTCGGCGTTGATCCTTCGCGAGGTTCGCCGCCGGGCCGGCAACCCGACCAAGGCCGTCATCACGGTGCCGGCCTACTTCGACGATGGCCAGCGCCAGGCGACTCGCGATGCCGGCCGGATCGCGGGGCTCGACGTGTTGCGGATCGTCAACGAACCGACGGCCGCGGCGCTCGCCTATGGTCTCGATCGACGCGGCACTGGCACGATCGCCGTTTACGATCTCGGCGGCGGCACGTTCGACTGTTCCATCTTGAGCCTGTCGGATGGCGTGTTCAAGGTGCTCAGCACGAACGGCGACACCTACCTGGGGGGCGATGACTTCGACCGCACGCTCATGGAACTCGCGGCCCGCGAGATGGGCGTCGACTTGGGAGTCAAAGACGCGCGACTCCTGCAAACGCTTCGCGATCAGGCCGAGCGGGCGAAGATCAGCCTTTCGACCAGCGAGTCGGCGGAACTGGTGCTCGGCGACTATCGGCGTACCGTCACGCGCGGCGAATTCGAATCGTTGGTCGCGCCGCTCGTCGATCGTTCGCTCGAAAAATGTCGCCAGGCCCTGCGCGACGCCGAACTGAAAAAAGACGCGATCGATGAAGTCGTCCTGGTCGGCGGCTCGACGCGCGTGCCCCTTGTGCGCCGTCGCGTCGGCGAGTTCTTCGGCCGAACGCCGCACACCGACTTGAACCCCGACGAGGTGGTTGCCCTTGGCGCGGCCGTTCAGGCGGACATTCTTTCGGGCGGTCGTCGGCACATGTTGCTGCTCGATGTGATTCCCCTCTCGCTCGGGATCGAGACACTCGGCGGCGTCGTGGACAAGCTCGTCCATCGCAACACGACCGTGCCGGCCCGGGCGACCACGCGCTACAGCACGTCGGCCGAGGGGCAGACGGCGATCCTGATCAACATCTATCAGGGGGAACGCGAACTCACGAAGGATTGTAAGCTGCTGGGTACATTCAACCTGGCCGGCATCCCGCCGATGCCCGCCGGCCTGCCGCAAGTGGACATCACGTTCCTCGTCAACGAGAACGGCCTGCTCACGGTGAGCGCGAAGGAACAACGCAGCGGCCAGCAGTCGAGCGTCACCGTCCAGGCCGCTCACGGCTTGAGCCCAGACGAGGTCGATCGACTCGTGCTCGATAGCGTCGAGCACGCGCACGCGGACTTCACTACCCGGCAACTGATCGAGTTCCAGAACAAGGGCACCGCCGACCTGAAGCACACGGAAAAAGCATTGGCCGAAGCCGGCGAAGTGCTATCGGACGCGGATCGAACCGCGATCGACGCGGCGATCACCGAATTGCGAACCGCCCTGGCGGGGACCGACGTCGACGCGTTGCGCCGAACGGTTGCCACGCTAGGCACCGTGACCCGGCCCCTGGCCGAGGCGAGAATGAACGCGGTCGTGAAGAAGGCGCTCGGCGGTCGGTTGGAAGCGGACGTGGTCGGTGCGGGAGTTTAGCCCCTCGCATATCCAGCATCCCTCCGGACAGGTTTTCAACCTGTCCGGAGGGATGCTTTTAGAGACCAATGTCGTTCAATTGTGTCCGCAGAGGTTGATATTCGCTGAAGTTGCGTTCGTAGGACAGGTTTTCAACC
>JANLUE010000251.1:0-3197 GCA_031363325.1 Gemmataceae bacterium | reverse complement strand
CCGTACACGACGTGCCGGATCGAGAAGGAAACGCACTATCGCACCGTGTGCCGCAAAAACTGTTACACCGTTCACGAACAGCACGTGAAGAACGTCCCCTACACGACGTGTCGAATGGAGAAGGAACAACACGTTCGCTATGAGACGCGCAAACACTGTTACACCGTGAAGGAACAACACGTTCGCCAGGTCCCGTACACGACCTGCCGTTACGTGCATCAACAGCACGTTCGCTACGAGACGCGGAAACATTGCCGCTGGGAGTGCGAAGAGAAAGTTTGCCACATCCCCTACACGACGTGTCGAATCGAAAAGGAAACGCACTTCCGCACGGTTCGCAAGTGCCGTACGAACTGGGTGCCGGAAGAACGCGTCTGCCAGGTGCCGTACACGACGTGCCGGATGGTCTCCGAGGTCCGGACCCGATGCGTGCCGCGAACGACGTGCAAGATGGAGCCGTACTGCTCGACGTACCAGACGTGCCGACTCGTGCCGGTGTGCGAGCCCGTCTGCGCGGACCCTTGCCCGACGCCGTGCGACTGGAAGGCCGGCTTCCTGCAACGGCTGTGCAACTTCAAGAAGTGCTGCGACTGAGTCGAGTTGAGATCGAACGACGCGAAGGCGAATCGGCTGGCCGATTCGCCTTCGTCGTTTGTGAAGCTCGAGCGCGTCCGCGGTTCAGGCCTCGCTCCGACCAACGCCCGCCGGTATAACGCCTCGATGCCGTCCGATGACTTGACCGTCCGTCGCCTGATGACCGCCGGGCCACTTTGCCTTTCGCCCGAGCGATCGATTCAAGAGGCCCTCGACCTGATGAACCAACATCGGATCGGGGCCGTTCTGATTTGCGATGGCGATCGACTGGTTGGCATCTTCACGGAACGCGACTTCTTGCGACGCGTCTGCGGGGCCCATCCCGGTTGGCGCGAGATGGCCGTTCGCGAATGGATGTCGCCGCACCCCTACACGATTCACCCGGACGCCGGCTGGGAAGAAGCCGTCACGAGCATGGAGCGGCTGACCGTCCGCCATTTGCCCGTGCTCGAGAACGGTCGAATCGTGGGGATCATCACGACCCGGCAACTCATGTCGCGGCGGGCCGGCCACCTGAACCAGGTCGTCGCCGAGCGAACGCAAGAATTGAAGCGGACGAACGACGCGTTGCTCGCCCGCGATTCGGAAGTCACGCACTACATGAAGGCGGCCGCCCGGTTGCAGAAGCGGCTCGTTCTGCCGCAAGAACCCCCCGACTGGCCCGAAGTCGCCTGGGGCATTCACTACGTGCCGATGGAACAACTGGGCGGCGATTTCTACGATTTCGCCCGGCCCGATCCCGAACACCTGGGGGTCCTGATTGCCGACGCGAGCGGGCACGGCGTGCCAGCCGCATTGGTCGCGGTCATGGCTCGGCAAGCCTTCTCGGAAGCGTCGAAGCAAACGTCGCGACCGGGCGCGGTCCTCGCCGAGATGAATCGCCGACTCCAGGAGATGGCCGACGAGCGGTTCGTCACCGCGTTCTACGGCGTGTTCGATCGCCGCAACCGAACCTTCACCTACGCGAACGCCGGCCACCCATTCCCGTTTCGCTATTCGGCCGCGACCGGCAAGATCGAACTGTTGTCGGCCCGGGGCTTCCTGCTCGGCGTGACGCTCGAAGAACGGTACGCCGAGAAAACGGTCGAGCTGGCCCCCGGCGATCGACTCGGCCTGTTTACGGATGGCCTACCCGATTGCCGTGACGAACGCGGCGAGACGTTCGGCTCGGACCGATTCAGCGACTTGTTCGAGCGCGTCGCCAACCGGCCAGCCGCCGGGATGGTCGAGGAAGTTGTGTCGGAGTTGCGGCGATTCCAGGGAGCCGCGAAACCGGTCGACGACGTCACACTGGTCGCGGCCGAAGTGCGTTGATGGATGACAGGGCGACGCTTACCGTCGTTGGTTTCGATCGAGATGACGATCGTCATTTCCCCGCCTTCAACTCCACCAAGCCCACATCGATGTACTGCCCGCCGCCCGTCTGATGGCAGTGCGCCGCGATCGTGTTTTTGCCTTCCTTCAACGCCTTGCGGCCGGCGGCGTTGACCGGCACCAGGCCGTAGCCTGTCGTGTATCCCTCCAATTTCGCGGCGGGCACGCCATTGATGTAAATCTCGGAATCTTCGTCGTGGTGAATGCGCAGGAACACGTCACCCGTCGGTGCGGACTTGAGTTCGAATTCGCGGCGGATCCAGATGTCGGCCGAGTTCCATTCGGTGCCGACGAAAGTGCCGGGGGTCATCGCGGTACCAAATCCGCCGTCGCCATTCTTCCACGTCGTACCATCGAAGTTCGACTTCTCCCAGCCGTCGGCCGGCTTAATCGTCGTGTACTTCCAGGGTTGTGCCTTTTTCTCGGACGTTTCGAGCAGGACGACTTCCGTTGGCGGCGGGCCGTACAGGGCCTTGTGCCATTTGGCCGTTTCCTTCAAATCGAACTTCAATACTTCGCGGTCGTAGGTCATCAATCCGTTCACTTCGACTTCGACATCGGTCGTTTGCGTGTAGACGGCGGCCGAGAGACCCTTGCCAATTAGCGGATGCAATTGAACCATCAATTGACGATAGCTCTCGCGGAGTTCGTCGGTCGTCTGGTATGTGCGATAGCCCCAGTTGTCGGAGTCCTTCCACAAGTGGCCTTTCAGTGGGAGGCCAAGTCCGCCGAACTCGCCGAGGACCGACACGCGATTCGACATCGTCGGGAACATGCCAGGGCCGGGGTATTGATGCAAATCTTTCATGTGCCCGTAGCCCCGATCCGTCCAGCCGCTCGGCCCATCGACCAATCGAGTCTTGTCGTAGTCGGTCACCCACTTCAAGACTTCGTTCGTGTCGTGCTGACCCCAGCCTTCGTTGAACGGCACCCATGTGACAATGCATGGGAAGAACGACAGATGATCGATCATCGCCTTCAATTCGTGGCGGAAGACGGCCTTCTCGTCGACCGTGAACTGGGCGTCGTCTTTCGCATTCGGCTGAATGAAGTGTTTCTTATTGCGATTGATGGCGCTCGGCATGTCCTGCCACACCAATAGGCCAAGGCGATCGCAGTGATAGTACAGCCGGCTCGGTTCGACCTTGATGTGCTTGCGCAACATGTTCATGCCGATGTCTTTCAACACCTTCAGATCATAGACGAGCGCCTCGTCGGTCGGTGCGGTG
>JANLUE010000246.1:0-2594 GCA_031363325.1 Gemmataceae bacterium | reverse complement strand
GCCCGGAGTTCCGGCCGCACGAGTTGCGCCAGGATCGGCATGTTGTTCCCGTCGAAGAACCCCCAGCCGAACCCAAACACCGCGAGAAAGACAATTGCGGTTGTGAGCGAGCCCGCATTGCCAATTCCGTACAGAGCCGGGATCAACAAGGCCATGCCCGTCGCGCTCACGAAGATTCGGCCACGCGGCGTGTGTCGCATTAACCAGTCCGCGCCGTAGCCGCCGATCACGACGCCGATCAACGCGGCCACGTTCACGTAGAGCGTCGCCGACACGCCGGCGAGGCCTTGTGAAATGTCGAACTGGTCCTTCAGGATCGCCGGCATCCAATCGCGAACGACCCAGCCCGCGAGCGCCGGCAACGTGAAACAGGCGACGAGCAGAAGGAACGAGCGATTGCCGAACAGTTCACGCGCGGCCAAAGAGACCGACGGTTTCGCCGGCCGATCTTCGACGAGGAACTTCGGCGCGTCGCGAAGGATCAATGCGAGCGGGATCGCGTAGACGATGCCGACCAGCCCGGCGACTTCGAACGCCGAGCGCCAGCCGAAGTTCGGCGCGTCGGCCGCATAACCGCCGAACCCGCCGAGGATCACGCCACAGTAGATGGCCGTCTGATGCACGCCGACCGCACGCGAACGTGTCGCTCCCGAGTGATAGTCCGCGATCAACGCCAGGGCCGCCGGGATGTAGAACGCTTCGCTGATCCCCATCAGCGTGCGCGTCCAGAGCAAACCTTCGTAGGTCGTCACGTGCCCGGTCGCCCACGTGACGGCCGACCACACGAACAGGCTCAGTGAGATCGTGAAGCGCCGACTCAGTCGATCCGCGACGTAACCGCCGACGGGGCTGAGCAACGCGTAGACCCACTTGAACTGGGCGAGCATGTAGCCCCAGTTCGCGTCGGTGGCGATGTCTTTCACGTCGGCCATGACGGAGAACTTCATGGCCGCCAACATCTGGCGGTCGAGGTAGTTCAGGAGCGCGACGGGCCATAGCAGCGCGACCGCGACCCAGGCGGCACGGGAGAGAGACGGGTTCACTTTTTCTTGGCGACGATCTCAATCGTCACCGTTTTGCGGATCGCCCGAGCGTGATCGGTCGGGACAACAAACCCGTTGCCGGCGCGAGCTTTCTCAGGGACGAAGAAGGGGTGATACATTCGTTCGATCGGGGGCTTGGCATCGGACGCGACCCAATGTTCGCCGACTGGAAACGTTTGCGGCGAGGCATAGACCCGGATCTGTTCGATGCCAGGCGTCTCGCCGAGTCCATCGGGGGCCGTCGCTTCGGCTCCGCCCGCCTTGTCTTTGCCCACGAAATCGGAGGTCGCGATTCGGCCGATCGAATTGGCCGAGTCGATCCAGATGAACTGACCATAGAACGCCGTGTCGGCCGTGTACTTCACGGTGAAGCGGTCGTCCGGATTGAAGCTCGTACGGACGGCCTTGGTCTTGAAGTCGAACGTGCCGACGATCAGTTTCTCCACGCCGCCATTCGGGTTTTCAAGGTCTTTGGTGTACCAGGCGTCGAGCGCCGGTAGGCGAACCGATTTGTCCGCGATCGGGCCGGCCGGCGCGGAGGCACGGGGATCGCGGGGGGTTTCCAATCCCGGCGGCAGTTTGTTTCCCAGGATCGAGTACAGAGTCCGCAAGTCTTTCGCGAGCGGAAACGAGCCGGCCGTGTTCACGAACCAGTCGCCGCGAACGAACGCGGCCGGGCGAACCTGTTTCGACCGGGCGATGAACTTGGTCACGAGCGAATCAAAGGTTGTTGACCCATCGGGAATCACAATGTGCGGATACTCGAGCAGGACGACATCGAAGAGATTGGCGTTCGCCCGCCCGTCCTCGACCCACTTCCCGTCTTTCAACGAGAGCCGTTTGAACGGCTTCGCGTCCCAGCCACTGGATTGCAAATCGATGCGAAAGATCGTCGCACTCGGGTCGATCGGCTGCGGTTGCCGTGCCGTTTCCTTGATCAGTAGCTTGACCTCGTCCAAGAACTCCTTGCGTGCATCGATGAACTTCGTGGGCGTGCGACCTTCCACCAAATGGTGCAGAGAAAGGTAGCGAGTGTTCGGAAACCAAGCCTCGGTACCGGGCCCGTTCTCGACATCCTTCAAGATCATCGCGTGCGCGTATTCGTCGTCGTATTGGGCCGGATACGCTCCAGCGCCGGCTTCGATCCACGACCGCAGGACATCGACATCTTGTTTGGAGAGTTTCTCGTGCCGACCGGGGGGCATCGCGCCGGTCTCGACGAGATCGAGGGCCTGCGAGGCGAGCGGCTTGCCAGGCGTAATGAACGTCGCCGGCCCGCCAGTCTTCACCATCTGGGCGTGGTCGCGAACTTGGAGTGTCGACGGATTGGTCGGCTTGCCAGCATGGCACTCGGAGCAATGCTTGTCCAGGATCGCGCGGGCCTTCAACGTGAGATCGCCCGGCGACTGGGCCAGCAGCGGGCCGGCCACAAACAGCGAGGCGAACAGCGCGAAGCGATGGGTCATGTCGGTCTCACGAACGAAAGGCTCTCCCCAAGTCAGTGAATGGCGAGCCGGGGGGCGTTAGCCCCTCGGGTGAACCCCCAGCGAC
>JANLUE010000238.1:0-5904 GCA_031363325.1 Gemmataceae bacterium | reverse complement strand
CTTGATCGGCAACTTGTCGGCGATCTTCGCGAGCACCGCGTTGCTCGACGGATCGCCCCAGAGAACCAGGTTGCTTTCGGCGATATCGGCGTCGTTGATCGCCCGGTCGTCCTTGACCATCGCCTCGCCACGGAACTGCTGCCGCCAGTGGACCAGGGCGTGGTTCAGTTCGCGTTCGACGAACTTCCCGGCGACTTCATTGATTGGCTTGCCCGTCGGCTTGACCATGAGGAAGCGACTCAGGAACGCGTCGTCGATCGGGCCTTGCAGTCCGTGAATCTTCTTCAGGCCGAACGGCGCTTCTGGTCCGACCTTCCACGATCCGCCCAACTTGGAAAGATGCACGGAGTAAGATTTGTCCGGATTCGCTTGCCCGCCCGCGTGCTTCACATTCTCAATTTCGATGTTGACTTCACCCGTGAAGGCTGCGTGGCCCGCCGGAATCGAGATCGTCAATCGACTCACGCCGATCGTCTTGAGTTTGATCGTTTCGCCGGCGATCTCGCCCTCGACGCGAGCCTGTGCCCAGTGTTCGTCCATGCCGTCGATCGTGATCCAGAAACTGCGATTGTAGCGCAGCGTGTAGGTCTGAAACTTCACCAGTTTCGGCAGGGGATCGCGGCCCTTCTCGGCGAACGCGTCGATGCGGCGGTCGATTTCCTTCTTCGCCTCGGGGTGGTAACTGTGCCCGGTCTTCGGGCCGATGATGTGCGTCAATTGCATGCCCTCGGCCTTGAGCGCCTTCTCCATCACGTCGGCCGCTTGCTTCTGGCGATCGACCTCGCCGCTGTAGGCGACCGTTGGGAGGTTGAACAAATTCACCGCATAGTCCGGGCAATCGTAGACGTGCCAAAGCTTGCGTTCGTAGTCGGTCGGTTGAACCTTTTCGCTCTGGAAGACGTTGAGGAACTCGGCCGTCTCGGAAAAACCGGCCCCTGGGGCGGCCGCGCACCACACGTCCGGGTAATGGACCGAGAACTGCCAACAGGCCGCCCCGCCCATCGAAAAGCCCCTCATCACCAGCCGATCGTCGTCGATTCGGTAGTTCTTGCGGACGTCGTCGAGCGCCTCGAAGGCGTCGATCTCGCCGGCGAGTTTGTTCGCGTTGCAATATCGACCGTAGAGATGCAGGACGAACGCGTTCGCCGGCGTGAACTGGCCGGGGTTCGACATCGCTCCCTGGAGGAAGTTCAATTCGCTCAGCGTCTCGCCACGACCATGACACCACAGATCGAGCCGATGTTTCTTCGATCCAACGAAGTCGAACGAACTCGGCACGACGAGGCCATACGGTTGAACGGATCCATCGATCTTCGAAACGTAGCCGCGCACGACGAGTCCGATTTGCTTCGTCCACGGGGCCGATCCATCCTTCAACGCCTTGGCGCGTTCGCGACCGAGCCGCAACTGTTTGAAGGCGAGCGGCACTTCCTTCTTCGGGTCGAAGATTTCATCGTGCGCGAGAGCATAACGAACGGCGTTGTGGAAGATTTGCACATCGGGCAGGTAAGCAAGATCCGGCTTGTCCTTGAGCGAACTCTTCAGCGCCGCGATCTCGGCCCCGAGCGCCTCAGTGCCGCGCTCGAGTTCGATTCGATCGGCCGCCGCGACGGCTTCTTTCGGCTGCGGCGGAATGCGTCGGACCTTGTCGACCTGATTGTCGGCCGGCCCATCGGCCGCGAGCGGGATCGCGATCAGGCCAAGCAGAAGCGACGCGGAGAGTACGGCGCGCATGGTGCGGAACCTCGGTGCGGGCATTCGGAGGGGATGATACGGCGCGCGATTCAGAAGCAATGAGCGGAAAAGGACCGGCCGAAGTTCTCTTCACCATCGATTTGCCGCGAGGCTGGTGCCGCGCCCAGGAGGCGGGCCAAGCCGGGGGGCCGGGCTCGCATGAAATCCATTTTCCATCGAAACAGAGTTTAGACTCCGCTCGTTGGCTCGAGAAAGGTTCGCACGGCCACATTGAACGCGGTTGAATTCTCCAAACTACTCAGGTGACCGGCCGCCGGGATCGTGATCATCCTTGCGTTCGGCAACGCATCCGTGAGCTCGGCCGATTTGGCGGGCGGCGTGACCGCATCGTGTTCGCCGACGATCACGAGACACGGGACGGTCACATGGGCGAGCCCCGATCGTGCGTCGGGGCGATCGCGTAGCGCCTTCAACCCGTTCATCACGCCGGCCGCCGATTGACGCGTGCCGATGCCGCGAGCAACTCCCGTCGCACTTGCTCCGTTCGGGCCGGCGGCGAAGATCAACTTCGGCAACATTTCCTCGACGAGCTTCGCCGCGCCATCGGTTTCAACGACTCGAATCTGCCGATCTCGATTCGCGCGCGCGGCCTCGTCGTCCGGTTCGGCCTTCGTGTCCGCGAGGATCAGCCCGCGCAGGCGTTGCGGATACAACCGCGCGAACGCCAGCGCGACGTAGCCGCCCATCGAGAGGCCACCGAGGACGATTGGCTGCTCGACGCCCAGTTGATCGAGCAGGTCGGCGATGATGTCCGCCGCGGAATCGACCGAGAGCCCCTCGACCGGATCCGAATCGCCGAACCCGGGCAGGCTCGGAGCGAGCAGGCGAAAATCGGTCGTCAGTTCGTCGAACTGAGGCTTCCACATCGCGGCGTCGAGCGGGAAAGCATGAAGCAAGACGACGACCGGGCCCGAGCCCCGGTCGTCATAAGCCAATCGCGTTTGCGTTTGACGAAGCGTTATGGAGTTCACGATGCGCTCGCTCGTTCGCGGTACAAGAAGATTTCGTCGGGCGTGGCAAACGATCGACGACTTGAAATGTATAGGCGCGCTGGCGCGACGTTCATCATGCGCGGAATTCGAACCACCGAGTTCAAAGTTGGCGAATCACTGTCTTGGGCCGACTACCCCTTGCGGGGCCTGTTGGGATCCGAGCCCTGATTGGAGACTTATCGGGCAACTGGCATCGCTCCGCTAGCTGCCGCCACTTCAATCCGCGAAGCGCGTCACGATGACCGACACGTTTTGCCCGCCGAAGCCGAAACTGTTCGACAGCGCGGTGTTCACGCGTTTCTCGCGGGCTTGGTTGGGCACGTAGTCGAGGTCGAGGTCCGGGTCGGGGGTTTCGTAATTAATCGTCGGGACCATCACGCCATTGCGGATCGTCAAGACGCACGTGATGAGTTCGACCACGCCGGCCGCACAGATGAGGTGGCCCAACATGCTCTTCGAACTGGAAGTCGGCAACTTGTAGGCGTAGTCGCCGAACACGTTCTTGATCGCGATCGTTTCGGCCCGATCGTTGACTTGCGTACTCGTGCCGTGGGCGTTGATGTAGTCGATATCGGTCGGCTTCCGGCCCGCATCCTTGAGCGCCCACTTCATGCAATTGATGGCCCCCCGACCGTCGGGATGGCTATCGGTCACGCGATAGGCGTCGGCCGTCGTGCCGTAGCCGACGAGTTCGGCATAGATCGGGGCGCCGCGCCGCTTCGCGTGTTCGAGTTCCTCGAGCACGACCATGCCGGAACCTTCGCCGAGGACGAAGCCGTCGCGGTTCAAGTCGAATGGCCGACTCGCGCGAGTCGGTTCGTCGTTGCGTTGCGAGAGCGTCGTGAGCAGGTTGAAGCCGGTCACGCCGAACGGGTGGATCATGCTGTGCGACCCGCCCGTCAGGACCGCGTCGGCCTCGCCACGACGGATCAGTTCGAGCGCCTCGCCAACGGCCTGGCCACTGGCGGCGCACGCGGTCTGGCAGGTGTAGTTCGGCCCCTGGAGGTCATATTCATGCGCGACGTGCCCAGCCGTCGTGTGCATCTCCATTTCGTATTCGTGGTCGATCCGGAACGACTTTTGGCTGTACTGGAAGAAGCCCGTCGGGTCGACCTTGTAGCCCGTTTCCGGGCAGGCGACCGCCATGCTCATGGTCAGGTTGGGGAAATCGTGCGTGCCTTCGCCGGAACCGAGATAGACGCCGAGCGCCGTGCGATCGACCTTGCTGTTCTCGCGAAGCCCGGCGTCGTCGAGCGCCTGTCGGGCGGCGGCCAGGGCGAACTTCGCGTTCAATCCGCAATCGTCGAAGCGTTCCGGATTGGGGACGTACTTGCCGAGGTCGAAGTCCTTGACCTGCGAGGCGAATTTCGTCGGGAACGTCCGCGCGTCGAAGCGAAAGATCGTGCCCGCGCCGCTGCGGCCTTCGGTCTGGTTGGCGTACAGGTCCTCGGGCGTGTGCCCGAGCGGCGTGATCGCGCCCATCCCGGTGATGACAACTCGACGAGCATGCATGGTGCGATTCGACTCCCTGCGGACAATTTGCACGATCATCCCGACGCGTTTTCTTCGTCAGCCCGCGCTCTCCAAACTTCTGAACTGCGGCTGGTGTGAAACACGGAAAGTATCCGAATTCGGCTTCCGACCAAGCGATAATAAATCTCGTATGGAAACACGGTGACGCGAACTCGTCGTACGTCTTCGTATCGAAGCAGGAAGCGAAAAGGCGAATGAAGGATCAACTGGATGGCGTCGTCGACGGCTTTCTTGAATCGAACGCCGAGACCTTTTTCCGCACGCTCGTAATAGCCAATCGCTTCGTAAAGTTCCTTTCGCGCGTCGCGACGAAAAATCACTCGGTATGGCATTGGCGAATCACCTCATCGGCACCAGCCATGACTTCCTCGAGCGAGAACTCGTCGTCGGGATTTGTTTCGCAATCCGCAATTCGGCGATCGAGTTCTCGTTTCAATTCTTCGGGCAATTCTTCGTTCTCGGAGTCGAGTTTCTCATAGATCGCGTCGGCGACCCGAAGCTGATCAACTTCGGGTAGAGAACCGATCTCTTCCAAGATTGTTTGCACGCTCATCGAATTCCTCCAGGATCACCCTTCCCATCGTTTCAACACCGCCACACCGACCTGGCCCATGTCCGTGAAGTTGAGTTTCACTGCGTACGGCTTGCCCACCGGCCGCACACCATCGCGGTGGACGTGGATCGGGCATTCGGGGTCGGGGCGGTCGCAGTTCATCGTCGGGGGCAGTTCGCCGTGCTTCAGGGCCAACACGCTGCCGGCCAACTCGACCGCGCCCGCGGCCGCCCCGGCCGTCCCGATGTTGCCCTTCAGCGACCAGACCGGCGTCTTCGGGCCGAACACTTCGTTGATCGCGCGGGCTTCCCACCGATCCGCCCAATCGACCGCCAATCCCTGGGCGTTGACATGGTCGACGTCTTCGGCCCGAGCACCGGCTTGCTTTAAGGCCTTGCGAATCACCTGGGCCATGACAAGGCCAGTCCGCGGTCGGTCGAACCCGCACGCGAAACCGGCCAGCTCGGCGAGGATCGGCGCGCCGCGTCGCTTGGCGTGTTCCAATTCTTCGAGCACACATGCGCCAGCCGCTTC
The DNA here is from genome assembly GCA_031363325.1 of Gemmataceae bacterium. Taxonomy (GTDB): domain Bacteria; phylum Planctomycetota; class Planctomycetia; order Gemmatales; family Gemmataceae; genus SIAJ01. Next base: position 537 of record JANLUE010000238.1, on the reverse strand, counting down.
GCCGAGCACGCTGCCTTCGCGATCCGCGTCGAACGGGCGATGGGCTCGCGTCGGGTCGTCGGTTCGGCGCGAGAGCTTCTGGAACAAGTTGTGCCGCGTGTTGCTGAGCGGGTTCATCTTGCTTTCGGTGCCGCCCACGACGAACAGGTCGGCCACATCGCGCTGAATGATTCGGTACGCCTCGCCAAGCGCGAGCAAGCTCGCCGAGTCGCTTTGCGTGATCGTGTTGCTCGGGCCACGCAGGTCAAGCGTGATCGACACGTGACACGACGGCATGTTCGGCAGGTACTTCAACATCCAGAGCGGCGGGATTTCCTTGATGCCGATTTCGCCCCAGGGGGTCAAACTCGTCGGCCCGATCGGGCCCAACATGCTGACCCGTGACGCTCGCCCGAGGTCGTCCAGCTCAGACGCGATGAGGCCCGCTCCAAACTCGACGCCCGCCCGATCCGGATCGAATTTGCCGATCTCCAGGCCCGATTCGCGGAACGCCACGGTCGCCGCGACGAGGCCCATTTGCACGGTGCGGGCCATCAT
>JANLUE010000220.1:0-1901 GCA_031363325.1 Gemmataceae bacterium | reverse complement strand
CAGTAAAGCCCCGGTCGAGCGCAGAACCGCGTAGCGGTTCGAGCGAGGCCGGGGTCGGGGCAACCTTGGAATCACGCTCAGTCCATTTCATTCATCCGCGTGCGAGTCGGCGAGGCCGAGTTCGGGGGCCAGCTTGTCGATCGCGCGCGACAGTTTCATGCGATGGCCCTGGGGGCTACCGCCGAGGTCGCGGGCGATGTCCGCCCATTCCTGGCCGCAGGCTCGACGCTGGGCCAGCTCGCGTTCGTCGGGGCCGAGGCGATCGAACAGGGCCGACAGTTGCTCGCGAGCCTCGGCCGCCCGGACCGGGCCGGGGGCACGATCGGCTGGGTTCTCGGCCGCGTCGGGCAAGCCGGCCAGTCGAGCCACGTCGCGCTTCTGTTGCGTGTGCTTGCGGGCCTCCATCAAAAACTTGTTCTGAGCCATCTTCACCAACAAGCCCACGAGTTGTTCGGGGCTCTTGAGATCGAATTGCCCCGCGGCCGCCCGCACGAAGAAACTGCCCAGGACCGACTGGCAAACGTCCTGCGAATCGAACTGTCGGCGGAGTCGCGGATCGGTGAGCTTCACCCGGACGGCCACGCGTATGGCGCGCTCGTACTGCTTGACGAGGTCGGCCGCCGCCTCGGCGTCGCCGGCCCGCACGCGGGCCATCCAGTCATCGAACGACGAACCGGGTTCCATTGGAGCCTTTGGCGCGAACGGGGCTCGGTGATTTTATCGAGTTCGCCCACTGGCGCGGCGATTGAGCCGAGCCCCAGTCAATCTTCAATCCGCAACGGCAACTTCACCGTGAACGTCGAACCTTTGCCGACCACGCTCTCGACGCGGATGCGACCCTGGTGTTGTTCGATGATCTGGCGGCAGACGCTGAGGCCCAGGCCTGTTCCGCCATGGCCATGTTCGTCGGGGTCTTTCGTCGTGTAGAACGGCTCGAAGATCATGCGGAGTTGATCGGCCGGGATGCCCACGCCCGTGTCGGCCATGCGGACCTCGGCCATGCCGGCGTCGAGGTTCTCGCGCACGTCGACTCGCAATCGGCCGCCGGTCGGCATCGCCTGGCGGGCGTTGATCACGAGATTGATCAGGATCTGTTCGATCTGCCCGGTCACGACGGGAACGACCGGCCGGGCGTGATAGCGGCGATCGACCTGGATGCGATGCTTGCTCAGGTCCTTCTCGGTGAGCAACAGAACTTCTTCGACGAGCTGGACGAGATCGACTTCGTCGCGGCGGGTGGATTGGTTGCGGGCGAAGCCGAGCATGCCGGAGACGATCAGTGCCGCCCGTTGGCCGCCTTTGAGGATCTTCTCGAACGCTTGCTTCTGGGAGGGATCGGCCGCGCCGCGAAGGCCGAGCTTCGCGTAGTTGATGATCGTCGTGAGGATGTTGTTGAATTCGTGGGCGACGCTCGACGCCAAAGCTCCGACGCTGCTGAGTCGCTGCGCCTGAAGGAGCTGTTGTCGAAGAACCTCGGTTTCATCCGTCGGCGGTGCGAGAGCTTCGATGCTCGTCATGGATTCCTCTCCAGGTCCGCGGCCGTGCGAGTCGATCGATGATGAGGCGGTCGAAAGAGGTATCGGTCGCGCCGAACGGGCGTCTTCATCCGAACTGCACGTCGGCGAGCCGTCGGAATCGGGCGGGAAAAACTCAAGTTTCGGCGCGGGCTTCATCGGGCACGTGTCCGATCCGTTCGGCTCGCCAGCCGGCGGCCGCCGACCCAACCAACTCGCTGATCGAGACGTTCGCGATCCGCCCGAGCCGGGGCCAATCGGCCACATTATACCCGTCGAGCACCGACAACAGGATTACCCGAACGACGATCCCATGCGCCACGATGACCAGCGATTTACCCGAGACTTCCTGGGTTACCCGGTCCCACACGGGAAGCACCCGGCGAC
>JANLUE010000213.1:0-3387 GCA_031363325.1 Gemmataceae bacterium | reverse complement strand
AGGGCCAGCGCATCGAATTCGTGGCACAGCTTGCCGATCTGTTCCATCGGTTGCCAGGCCCCGGTGGAGGTCTCGGCGTGCACGATGCCGAGCACTTTCGGCCGAACTTTCTGGAGCACTTCGCGAATCTGTTTGAGATCGAACACCGTCCCCCAGGGGGCGTCGATCACGGTGAGGTCGGCCCCGGCCCGCGTCGCGATCTCGACCATTCGCCCGCCAAAGAAACCCATCCGGCAAACGACCATCTTGTCGCCCGGCTCGATCAGGTTGACGACGCACGCCTCCATCCCGGCCATGCCCGTGGCGCTAATCGGAAACGTGAGCGGGTTGTTGGTAAGAAACGTGTCGCGCAGAAGTTCCTGCGTTTCCCGCATGATTTCGAGGAACGCCGGATCGAGGTGCCCGAGCAACGGCGTGGCCATCGCGGCGAGCACGCGCGGGTGCGCATCGCTCGGCCCGGGGCCGAGGAGCAAGCGAGCGGGCGGATTCAGTTGGCCGGGGAGGGACATCGGGGAGCCTCGGATCGCGATTCATCACGAACCCGCAGGATATTCGACGCGACGGAATCGTAAACCCAACTGGTCGCAGAGGGCTTGCCATTCCCGTGCGTTTGTGGACAAGGCGTCGGACACATGACCTTCGGCTTCGACGGCAATCAACGCGTCGCCGCACCGCCGACAATCGCTTGCCGACATTTGAAAAGTAGGATCAATGGCCACGCTTCTGGCGAGCAGCCATGCTTGGCCGAATTGTTCCATGAGCGGCGACGCCGACTCGTTCGCGAGCAATCGCTTCTTTTCATCGTCCGGCAGTATTCGATCCAGAAGCGGGAACACTCGCTCGCGAACGACCGACTCGATCGAGCAGAACTTGTTCTTGCCGCGAACGCACTTCGGAATGTTTGGCTCGAACGCGACTCGATTCGGCCGTTTGGTGGGAGACTCCTTGGCGCGATCGCAGTTCACACGGTCGGCCAGCACGCCATCAACGAGGGCGTTCCGAAACTCTTCGAGCAACTCCGGAATATCGACCTCCAGCTTTTGTCGAGCTTCCCTTGCTAGCTTTCGGTCTTCTTCCAGAGTCAATTGAAACGGTTCACGTGCGAAGACGTTGAGTTGGTTGTTAAAGATGTGCGCCCGCAATCGGGACTGGCGATGTGTGCTTTCAAGTAGCGCATCGCGTGCGGTCGTGAATCGCTGGTCCTTGGCCAGTCTTCCATGAATGGTAATCATTTCCTGAATCAGTACAGCTTTGAATTCGAGAAGGCCGATCGAAGTCGTCACGCGGATGTCATATTCGCCCAACATTGGAATCAAGTACCGCCGTCGCGCCGCCATCTTGAAATAGTCAACGGCAATCGTGGTATCGACGAGTGCGACGGAAGCGGTCTGCGGGTCAGGAGACGACATGGCCTATCGCTCACATTCGACGATCTTGTAGTGCTTGACCGGCTCCGCATCCGAAACGGAACCGCGGAATCGATCCAAGCCGAAGTCCCCGGCCAATCGGGACATTTTGACAGCGAGAGCGGAATCCACGAAATAGCACGTCTGAAGTTCTTGAATCACCGCCTGCAGGTAACGCCCGTGTTCCGGCGTCCATTCGGCATTTCGAACAATGCCGTTGACAACGACCACAATTCGTTCGAGGGCCTCCGGATCCTTGCGCTCAGCCCACTCAACGCGTCGCAGTTCTTCTAAATCAGCATCGACCTGTGCCGCGAACCCGGCCCACTCCGATTCAAATTGCCCGGGCGTCAAATCGACCAATAATTGAACCGTCTGGCCAAGGGCATCGACTCGGCGGCGAAATTCGGCGTAGCCACCGTGTTTCGGGGGCTTGGTCGTGCTGTGGACCGCACCGTTCGCGGCAGCGGATACATTGGAGCTGTTGACAAAGGCTCTCGAACTCGCCCAAGCTTCAATCGTGCGATCACGCTCGAGTCGTCCAACGGTTGGGCCGGTCGACGCGTACACCGATGCCGTTTGAGAAGGGAGTTGGCTTTCGATCACAGGTGGGTCCTAAAGGGCTTTGGCGATCATGGCGGACCAATCGCATGCGTCCGCAAAAAAGGCTGGTGAATCGAACTGATTTCGCGTCAGTTCACCTTCGCACGACACCTCGCACGCGTATTGGATCGCAACCGGCGCTAGATCCGGCATCTTTTTTCGGAGGGAGTGTAGGCCCGCCATGGCGTCTTGTTGTCTCGACGGCAATAGCTTGACGCGTGAAAGGAGCCGACTGTCATATTTCGGCGTCGGCAATTGGCGGATGACCTTCGCTTCGATTCGACGCCGGACCGACGCCGTTGCTCCCCACGCCGTCTCTTCACGGTCTGTCACCGCGACGAAATCGAAGGCCGTCGTTGTCCCCCCAAGCATTTCGGTTAGCTTCTTCTGAGGAATAGCCAATCCGGCACTGATGAGATCCCGATTCGCGTCCGCCTCCTCGTCCTCGGAATAGGCCTTCTGCAAAGTAACTTGCATGGCGGGCGAAACGAGCGTGACAATTTCAAGGTTCTCACAAACGACCCGCAGTGCCGTCAACGACTGATCGATGAACGTCTCCCGATCGACGTACTCCATTTGTGTCGCAGTCAAGCTATTTGAATCGAATGTCAGTAGCATTCCGAGAAGGTCGCTTCGGAGCGTTCCTCCCTTGGGGGCAGCCTCCACCACAGCCCAACTTGGATGCATTACTTCTTCAAGTCGAAGGAGGACTTCCCCGCATCGATCAAGGTATCTGTATCCTCGCGCATACCGGACTGTCGTTGTGTAACCGTGAACATTCACTGGTCGCGACTTGGCGGGCATCGCTTTGCTCGCAGAAAACTTCCCAACAACACTCAATTGTAGTGTACTTGGGAATTTCGAGGGAGCAGTCTCAAAAACTATTCCCACTCCGGTTGCCGCGGGCGAATCGATTCAACTATCTTGACGAGTGCGTCGGTTGACCCCCGGAGTCGCACTGTGGCTTTTCGCGACGAGTTCGCAGCGATCATTCAGGCTCATCAGCCCCTGGGGCCGCTCACGCACTTGCGGATCGGTGGGCCGGCCGAGTTCCTCGTCACGCCGCGCGATCGCACGGAACTGGCGGGCGTCGTGCGTGCGTGCGTGGCTGAGGGGCTGCCGTTCCGCGTGCTCGGCGTCGGCACGAACTTGCTCGTTCGCGATGGCCTGGTGCCGGGTGTCGTCTTGCGACTCAGCGCGCCGGAGTTGACGGGTGTCGTCGTATCGGGAAAGAACGTGAAGGCCGGCGGCGGGGCGACGCTCTATTCCTTGATCGCGGCAACCACGCAAGCGGGCCTCGCCGGGTTCGAGACATTGGTCGGGATCACGGCCACGGTCGGGGTCGCGGACAGGCTGACGGTCGTGACATCGCCATCAT
>JANLUE010001098.1:0-4414 GCA_031363325.1 Gemmataceae bacterium | reverse complement strand
GCTAGCCCCGGCCGATGGCTCCGAGGCCGGGGCTCCAAGGCCGGCGAAGGAATTGTGAGACCCAAACCCCCCGCCGCGGGCACGTACTCATACACCGAATCGCAGACCACAGGATTGCTCCGTGAAAGCTCGCTATCTATTGCCGTTCGTACTCGTGCTCGCGTCCGCCGGACTCGCCTTGGCCCAGGACGACAACGAGGCCAGGCCTCGACGACGCATTGGCGACCCGAGCGTCTGCGTTTGTTCCTGCCTGTTCTTCATCGTGGCGATCATCGGGTCGTTCGTCGTGATCAAGTATTTCATCGCGGACTATTCGAAGGGCGCGCCGCGGACCGAGGCCACCACGGAAGAGATGGCCGCCGAACTGGATCTCAAGCGCGAAGTCCTGTACAAGACCGAGAAAGTCCCCGAATGGAAGACTTCCGAGCGGTCCAAGGCGACCAAAGCGATCCTCAAGTTCCTGGGCTACACCGATAGTTGGTTCGATTCGAAATACCTGACCGAAGTCGCGGACGAGGCGTTTCGACTGGTGAAAGAGTCGATCGCGGATCGATCGCTCGAAGGCGTCGAACGGCGTGTGACGCCGGAATATCTCGAAGAACTGCGGGGCGAGATCAAGCAACTGAAGCGCGAACGCGAAGTCCGCGTGTTCGACAAGATCCTCGTGCCGACCGTGCAGCTCGTCCATGTCGAGGCACCGCCGGGCAAACCGAACCACACGTTTACCGCACTGATCACCGGCAAGTCGCGCGACTTCGTCGAAGACGATGAGACGGGCGAGATCATCCGGGGCGACAAGCGCGTGTACTTGAACCAGGAGTTCTGGACGTTCCGCCGCTCCGAGAAACGCTGGCTCGTCGAGTTGGTGCGACCGTCGGCCGACGTGGACGCGGTTCTCGAAGCGAAGAGCGTCCTGGCCGCGATCGATCTGGAGGAATTCGCCAAGGACGCGGACCCGGCCTACCTCAAACACGTGACGGCACGATGACGAAACTCCCGCTCTCGACGATCGCGCACGGCCGCAGCGGCGACAAAGGAAACCACGCGAACGTGGCCGTGATCGCCTACACGCCGACCGGCTTCGCCTGGCTGAAGGAGCATCTGTCGGCCGAGCGCGTGGCTGAATACTTCGCGCCGCTCGGCCCAACCAAGGTCGAGCGCTTCGAGGCGGCGAACGTCCTGGGGCTGAACTTCGTATTGCGCGACGTACTCGCGGGCGGAGCCTCGCGCTCACTGCGGAGCGACACCCAGGGGAAGACCTACGCGCTGGCACTCTTGCAAATGGTGGTCGAATTGCCAGCCGATCACGCGGCGATGTTGCGAGTTGGAATTTGACGGAAGCTCCGACATTCGAATTCCGTTCGCGGACCGGGCCGGCCAAATCGGCGGAGCGTAAAACGACCTCATGCACGTCCGACTCCGCGAACGCGACCCCGACACCCGGCAATGGCACGATTTGCCACCCGAACCGACGCTCACCGAGGCCCGCGACCTCGAGGTGAACGTCGACCAGGTTCCGCCCGGTTCGACGGTCCGCCTAACGATCGGCGGTTGGCTGTGCGCTTCATCTCGGATTGCCGACCGGGCCGACTTCGAGTTCCTCCCGCGCGAAGAGGCCGACGGGACGGAAACCTACATCGTCCGCGGTCGGCTCATTCAAGATTGGGTCGGCCTCACCGATGTCCAGGTCACGGTCGACGAGGCCCTCGTCTTCGAGTTGCCCCGAATCTTGATCGCGGCCGGCAAGATGGCCCAGGACGAGTTTGCCGCTTTGTGCGCTGACGTGGCCACGTATTCGTCGGCCGCGTTGCTCGATGTGTACGGCAAGACATACTTCGGCCTCGAACTCGAATATCGACCCGGCGAGTCGGCCCCGATCGCGACCGCCCTCCGCATTCGGCAGGCGCTCGACCAACTCGCCGGGGCGTTCCACGAGATCGCCTCGCAGCCGGCCTATCGCCTGAAGGCTCGCCGGGTCCGCGAGCCCGCGATCGCCGACCAGGGTGTCTCCGACCTAACACTGGAAGAAGCGTGCCTCGACCCAACGGTCGCCGTTCGCCATCGCGGACGAATCGCCTTCCGGGAACAGGTTCGCGAAGTGGCGGTCCCGCACTTCAACCTGCCGGAGAACCGCGTCCTCTCCGGCTTCCTGCGCTTCCTCGACGCCCAACTCGCCGATCTTTCGGACCGCCTGCGGGTCGATATCGATCAGCGGCTCGCGCGGCGAATCGATCGACATCGACCGGCGGGGCCCGGCGAAAAATCGTGGTGGGAGACTGAAGACGAACCGCGCATCCTCGAGATGCGCCGATTGCAGGATCAGTTCAAGGCACTGCGGACCGACCTCGCGCGACTCCGCCGCTATCCATTTCTGCCGCCCGGCGTCGAGATGCGCGAAGTCCCCGCCTCGACGCCGTTGATTCGCTCGAACCGGGCCTATTCGGCCGCGTATCGCGTGATCCTCAATCACTTTCGCGCGTACCGCGTGCGGCTCGATGGCGGGCATCTGCTCTCGCGCGGCAAGTCGTTGCCGGTCCTCTACGAATGGTGGTGCGCCCTCGAAGTTCTGCGCGTCTTGCGCGAATCGCTGGCGATGGCCAACGATCAACCGGCCGGGCGTGGCACGCCGTTCCGACATCAGGACGCCGAGAGACCGGGCTTCGTCGTCGAGTTCGCGGCCGACCAGGCGGTCGACTTCGAGGACGGGGCCGGCCGACTCGTTCGCCTGCGCTACGTGCCCAGCTATCGCCGCGAACTCGACAGCGGCGGGTCGGCGTACGGGTTACTCGGCTACGAGGCCGAACGAACTCCCGATCTCGCCCTCGAAGTGTTCGGCCCCGATCGCGAGCACCCGGTGCCCGAACTGATCGTGGTCCTCGATGCGAAGTACACGACGCAGCCGCACTCGAAGAAGCTCGAAGAAGTGCGGCTCAAGTACGAGAAGATCGGCGAGTTCGAGACCGGCCGCGTGTTGTCGCGCCAGACCTGGGCGATCGTTCCGATGCCGCCGAGCCGCGTGACCGGCCGTGGCCCGGACTGGGCGAGGCATTGCACGGTCGACAACGTCGGCTTCTGGTCGGAGCGCTACGACATGGCGAGCCCAACGGCCGGCGTCGTTCGCGCGCGGCCGCGCTCGGACGATGGCCGCCCCGCCCTCGACGGCCTGATTCGCCTGATCCTGAAGCGAGCCGGCGTCGCCGTGCGCCTGTGATCGATCGCGAACGACTGCAATCGGCCTATGAAACGGCCCGGGCCGCGTTGCTCGCCGAACGCACTTCGGACGGCTACTGGGTCGGCGAGCTGTCGGCGTCCGCCCTTTCGACCGCGACGGCCATCACGGCCCTTCACCTGGCGAACAGTCCCCGGACCGATTTGATTCGCGGCGGCTTAACTTGGTTGATGGAACATCAGAACCCGGATGGCGGCTGGGGGGACACGGTCAAGAGCGTCAGCAATATTTCAACGACGATGCTCGGCCGGGCCGCGTTTCACATCGCCGGCCAGGCGGAAACATATGTGGACTCGTTGAAACGTTGCGAGAGTTGGTTGGGCGAACGATACGGCCGAACGCCCGCCGAATTGGCCGAAGCGGTTCGCGAACGGTACGGCAAGGACCGCACGTTCTCCGTTCCGATCTTAATGATGTGCGCCCTGGCCGGCCTCGTGCCGTGGCATGAGGTGCCACGCCTGCCGTTCGAGTTGGCCTGTCTGCCGCAATCGTGGTATCGGTTCGCCCGGATGCCGGTCGTGAGCTACGCGTTGCCGGCGCTCATCGCGATCGGCCAGGTAATCCACGCGAACCGCTCGAAGTGGAACCCGATCGCTCGGTTCGTTCGCTGGCTCGCGAAGCGGCCGAGCTTGCGGGTACTCGAACGGATTCAACCGTCGAGCGGCGGCTACCTCGAAGCGACGCCGTTGACGAGTTTCGTGGTCATGAGCTTGTGCGCGGCCAAAGCCCCGGCCCCCCGCGTCGTAGACCTCGGGGTTCAGTTTCTGGTCGAGTCGGCTCGGCCCGACGGCAGTTGGCCAATCGACAGCAACCTGTCGATCTGGGTGACGACTCTCGCGCTGAACGCCCTGGCCGTCGGCAACGATCTCGATTCGCTCGACCGCCGACCCGATCTGTTGCAGTGGCTACTCGATCAACAGACGAAAGTACGGCACCCATTCACGGGCGCCGCCCCAGGTGCCTGGGGATGGAGTCATTTACCCGGCAGCGTGCCCGATTGCGACGACACGCCGGGTGCGTTGCTGGCGCTGCGAAATCTTGGTCATGTTGGTACCGAGCCGGTTAGCGGGTTGAATTGGATTCTTGACTTGCAGAACTCGGATGGTGGGCTCCCGACGTTCTGCCGAGGCTGGGGCAAGCTTCCGTTCGATCGCAGCGGCTGCGACCTGACGGCTCACGCGCTTC
>JANLUE010000139.1:0-3369 GCA_031363325.1 Gemmataceae bacterium | reverse complement strand
GACCTACAAGGACCTGTCCGAAGGCAAACAGGGCGGCGACCTGGCGATGGAGATTCGTTCGAGCCCGGCGAAGTTGAACGTCGCCTGCGAGCACCTGAACGAACGACTCGCCTCGATGTACGCCACGCTCGGCGAGACGTGGCTGAAGAAGGGCGACCGCGACCAGGCGGCGGCGTGCTTCGAGAAGGCTGTCCGCGCCGCTCCGGCCAGCCTCGTGGCCCGCGACGCCCAGGTGAAACTGGCGTCGCTGTCGACTCGTCCGCCGGCGATCCCGACGGGGTTCACTCGGGAGAAGTAGCGGCCGGGAGTCGGGGAGTTGCCATCCCACGGATTCGATCGACCACATCCATCGAGACCGACTTGGCCCCCACCGCCCGCGCGCCCGGCCCTGGATCGTGGCTATCGCTGCCGCCCGTGATCGCGAGCCCGAGCGCATCGGCCATGGCCCGCAAGCGCTTGCCGTGGGCCCCGGTCGGCCAGGGGTATTCGCTTTCGACGGCCGCCAAGCCGAGTTCCCGGAGTTCGCGTAGCGTCGCCTCGTCCGTCCCGATTGGCGGGTGCGCCCAACTCGCGACCCCGCCGGCCCCGCGAACCAGGGCAATCGCGTCGGCCACGGGCAAGCGTCGCTTCGGGACGGCCGCCACGTCCGGGGCGGCGAGCCAACGGGTGAACGCCGAGTGCAGCGTGCCACAAACGCCGCGCTCGACCAGGAAGCGGCCCAGGTGCCGTCGGCCGACCGCAATGTCGAGCGAAAGCCGTTCCACATCGTCTTGAATGGACGCCCCGAGCCGCTTCAATCGCCGCGCCATCTCCAGGGCTCGTTCGCGTCGACTCGCTCGAAGGTCCGCGAGCGCGGCCGACAGACGGGGCTCGCTCGAGTCGACGAAATAGCCGAGCAAGTGAAGTTCCGCTCCGCGAAACTCGCAGGTGATCTCCACCCCCGGAATCACTTCCAACCCCGGCGGAGCGGCTTGTTCGGCGGGAGCGAACCCGGCCATCGTGTCGTGGTCGGTCACGGCCAGCGCCGCCAAGCCGGCCTTCACGGCTCGAGCCACCACATCGGCCGGCGTGTGCGTGCCATCGCTGAATGTGGTGTGCGTATGGAGATCGGCCCGAGCGGGGGTCGTTGTTTTCGCGACCGCGCGGCACAGGCGAGTGAACGGCGCGCCTTTCATGCCTCGGGTGGGGCGAGTCGGGCAACCGGGGTCGCCGCCCGTTGTTCCAGGCGAACGCGGAACACCTTGTCGAGGACGCCGTTCACGAAGGCCGGCGAGTCCTCGGACCCATAGCGTCGAGCGAGTTCGATGGCTTCATCCAGTGCGACGGGACCTGGTGTTGGTTCCGCTGCGTGGACGATTTCATAGGTCCCGAGCCGGAGAACGTTTCGATCCGAAGCGGCCATGCGATGCAGCTTCCAGTTGTCGGAAGCGGCCCCGAGTCGAACGTCGATGTCCGTCAAGTGGCGGATCACGCCATCGTAGAGGATGAGGCAGAACGCCTCGGCCTCGGCGTTGCCGAGCCGATCGCGCGCGAATTGCCGAACGACTCCATCGGGCACGCCAGGGTTGACGTCCCTTTGGAAAAGGAGTTGCAGCGCCACTTCGCGGGCGCGCGAGCGTCGAGTCATCACGGGGTGGTCTCACCCGGGAGGCAAACGTTTATGTTACAAAGTTTTTCGGTGACCCCAACGGGGTCACCGCGCGCCTCAATCTGAATCCTCACGCCGCTCACCCGAGCCGCCCGCTGAGGAACTCGGCGGGCGGGACCATGGTTTGCGACAGGTCGGGTAGGAGGGGGCTCTTCATCGGCAGGCGCATCACGAACTTGCTGCCGGCCCCGATCTTGCTTTCGACGATCACATCGCCGCCGTGTTCGCGGAAGATCTTGCGACTGACGGGCAGCCCGAGCCCGGTGCCGCGGGCCCCCTTCGTGCTGACGAACGGCTTGAAGATTTCGCCAACTTTTTCCGGCGGGATGCCCGGCCCGCGATCGAGCACGACGATCCGCGCCCACTGCCCGCCCGGCTCGAGCAACGTCTGCACGCCGACGAAAGCCTCCGGCCGATCTTCGACCGCGTCGAGTGCGTTGCTCACGATATTCAACACGGCCTTGTGCACGCCGTCCGGGTCGGCCGGGACGAGCGGCAAGTTCGACGGCAAGCGAACTTCGAGCGTGATGCCCTTCTCGTCCGCCCGGCCCCGCACCAGGTCGATCACTTCGGACACGATCTTGTTCAGGTTGGTGTTCTCAATGGCCGGCTCGCGCTCCTTCGAGAACGACAGCATGTCCATCACGAGGTCGTGAATCTTGCCCTGGTTCTTCTCGACGAGCCGCCAGCCCTTGCTCATCAAGGCGTCGTCTTTCTCGGACAACGCGACCCGCACCATGTCGCTGCCGAACACGATCCCCTGCATGATGTTCTTGATGTGGTGCGACAGCGCCGCGATCGTCTGGCCGATGGCCGCGAGACGCTCGCCCTGAACCATCGCCTGATGATACCGCGTCTCTTCGACCGCGAGCGCCGCCTGGTGGGCGATCGCGATGGCCAGAGTCAGATGTTCCTCGTTCAGCCGGCCGGGGACTTCGGACGATTCGGATTCGGCGAGCGTCTTGCCCGTCGTCACGGTGTCGAGGAACAGGACGCCGTGCGTTTCGTGGCGGCCCTTCATGGGCACGCAGATCACTTCGCGGATCTTGAACTTCGTGATGCTATGGCCAGCCGCGAAGCGATCGTCGCGGGCGGCATCGGAGATCAGCGCACCCTGGCGCTCTTCGAGAACCCAGTCCATGATCGAGCGACTGACGGTCATCTTCTCCTGGCGATCGACCCCCGACCGGAACCGAATGGCGGCCGGCTCGAACTCGCCGCCGTCCGGGTTCTTGAGCATCACGCAACCGTGGTCGGCCGGGATCGAATTGAAGATCAATTCGAGGATGCGGTCGAGCAATTGATCGAGGTCGAGTATGTGGCTGACGGCCTGGGTCGTCTCGTACATGACGCTCAGACTGGCGAGCCGGGCCTTGAGCCATTGCGTGCTCGCTTCGTCCGGCCGCGCGAGGATGCGGCTGCCTTCGTCCTCGGCCACGGTCTTGACAATCGCGGACGGCTTCTCGTTGTCCTTGCGGCCGATCAGGCGAATTTGACTGGCGATATCGCCGATGCCACTCGGTCGTTCGGCCCGAGCACCCGTGTAGACCAAGATCGTCTGGCCGAGCGTGACGTGGTCGCCCGGATTCAGGACGACTTCCTTGATCGGCTGCGTGTTGACGAGCGTGCCGTTCGCGCTACCGAGATCGCGGACGCGCACGGCCCCATTCCGGAACAGAATCTCCGCGTGCCGGCGCGACACCTCGGTGTCGTGCAGGACG
>JANLUE010000091.1:0-2249 GCA_031363325.1 Gemmataceae bacterium | reverse complement strand
CGAGGACAAGCTGGGCTCGTGGGACAAGGACGGCGGCTTCATCGGCGCGTCGTGCGGCCGACTCGGTACGACCTGCCTGGCGCTGTTAACGCTCGAAGTGTACTACCGACACCTGCCGCTCTACAAGCGCGATAGCGGCGGGCTCGCGGAGTTGGAACGCTAACAGTTTAAGTAAGCTTCTCAACGGCTTCCTGATACTTCGCGCGCGTTCGTTCCACGATATCGGCTGGCAGTTCCGGGGGCAGGCTATTTTTGTCCCAGAGGGTCGATTCGAGCCAGTCGCGCACGAATTGCTTGTCGAACGATGGCTGGCCGCGACCGGGAGCGTACCCGGCGGCGGGCCAGAAGCGGCTGCTGTCCGGCGTCAGTACTTCGTCGATCAGGATGATCTCGCCGTTCGGCAGTCGGCCCCATTCGAACTTGGTGTCGGCGATCAACACGCCGTGACCCCGGGCATACTCGGCCGCCCGGCGATAGATGTCGAGGCTGCGCGCTCGCAACTCGGCGGCCGCTTCGGAACCGATTGCGGCGGACATCTGATCAAACGAGATGTTTTCGTCGTGCCCGGTCTCGGCCTTCGACGCCGGCGTGAAGATCGGCTCCGGCAATGGCGAACATTCGACCAGTCCGCCTGGTAGCATCACGCCGCACACGGTGCCGGTCTTGCGATAGTCCTTCCAGGCCGAGCCCGCGAGATAGCCACGCACCACGCACTCGACGGGGAACACGTCCGTCTTGCGAACGAGCATCGATCGGCCGGCGAAATCGGGGCCACGGAATGGCATCGGGAAGTCGGCGGACTCGGCGCTGATCAAGTGGTTCGGCACGCCGAGCCACTTGAGCCAGAACAGCGTGAGCGTCGTGAGAATCCGGCCCTTGTCCGGGATCGGCGTCGACAAGACCCAGTCAAATGCGCTGATGCGATCCGTGGCGACGATCAACAACCGATCGCCGAGATCGTAAACGTCCCGAACCTTGCCACGACGAACGGGAAAGTCGGGGACGTTGCTCTGAAGCATTGGTTGTGGACCTCGGGGCCGCGGACGCGCTCGGTTAACGTTGATTCGGAAAATGTTCGCACATCACCAATTTCATATCGCGGACGGCGCGTTCCATGCCGACCAGGACGGCCCGCGACACGATGCTGTGGCCGATGTTCAGTTCTTCCACGCCGGGAATGCGGACGATCGGCTTCACGTTGATGTAGTTCAAGCCGTGGCCCATGTGCACGTGCAGGCCGAGCGATGTCGCATGGGCGGCCGCGCGCTTCAACTGGTCCAGGTGCTTGGCGGCCCCGCTCGGGGTCAGGGCGTCGGCGTAGCTGCCCGTGTGAAATTCGATTGCGGTGACGGCGAGCTTCTTCGCCGCGTCGACTTGCTTCACGTCGGGGTCGATGAACAGGGCCACCGCGATCCCACCTTGCTGCAACGTTCGCACGGCCTGTTCGACCGTCGCGTAATTGCCGACGACATCGAGGCCCCCCTCGGTCGTCAGTTCCTGGCGCTTCTCGGGAACGAGCGTCGCCTGATCGGGCCGGACCTCGCGGGCGATCGCGAGGATTTCGTCGGAGCAGGCCATTTCGAGGTTCAGGCCCGTCGGGACGGTCTCGCGAAGGATTCGCACGTCGCGGTCCTGAATGTGTCGTCGATCCTCGCGCAAATGGACGGTAATGCCATCCGCGCCGCCGAGCAAGGCGAACGCGGCCGCCGCGATTGGATCCGGTTCCTTGGCCCGCCGGGCTTGCCGGACCGTGGCCACGTGGTCGATGTTCACGCCGAGGCGGATCATCCCAGCTCCTGCCGGATCACGGGGCCGGTGTCCGGGTCGTTGTTCAGCAGTGAGGCGGGTATCGATCGGATGGTTCGCGGAATCGCCGCCAGTTGTACGAGCATCTGGCGATAACGGGCGACCTCGCGACTCACGACTTTGTACAGGAGAATCGCCAGGATGAGTTGGACCAGGTGCTCGAACAAGGGGCCGACGACCGCGAAGTCGAACACACTGTGAAAGAAGAAGTACGTCGCGACCATCGAGGCCAGGACGAGCGGGACGATCAACTGGGTGGCCCGCCGGACCCGATAGCGCGGGTCCATGTACATTCGCAGTGTCGCGCCCAATTCCTTGAACAGATCGATCAGGAGCCACGGCCGGCGAAGGGCGCGAACCGCCGTCAGAGTCGTCTGTCCGCCCGGCACAAGCGAGGCGGGGATTTCGATTTCGGAGATGGGCGCCGAGACGGAGGCGGCGAC